>CAYUFU010000019.1:12078-23485 GCA_964444145.1 uncultured Chitinophagales bacterium | reverse complement strand
AACAGTACGTGCAAGAACTGCGGCACAAGGATGGAACGACCGAAGAAACCGGTGTCGTGAATAAGGCAAATTGAAAAAAGAAAAAACCATGCCCCTCTTCTGGATTTCATCTCAACGGCTCACGGCGGTTGAACAAAAGCAGTTGATTGCCCCGCACTGAAGTAATGAACGTAGTTCTCAGAAATTTTCCGTTGCTCTCTTGTTCAAGATAGATATCCACACACATATCCTCCCGAACAACTGGGCTGACCTGAGCACCAAATACGGCTACGGCGGGTGGGTGAATCTCGAACATCACAAGCCTGGCTGCGCGCGGATGATGATTGACGGCAAGCTTTTCCGCGAAGTCGAGGAGAACTTGTGGGATGCAAACGCGCGGATACGCGACTGCGATGCATGCAGCGTAACGATGCAAGTGCTTTCTACCGTTCCCGTGATGTTCAGCTACTGGGCGAAGCCTCACGACACGCTGGACCTCTCGCGCTATCTCAATGACCATATTGCCGATCTTGTGCAACAGTTTCCACAGCGTTTCGTCGGTCTCGGTACAGTTCCGATGCAAGCGCCCGAGCTTGCCATCAGAGAACTCGAACGGTGTACAAAGGAACTGGGGCTTGCGGGAATTGAAATCGGCTCGCACGTGAACGAGTGGAATTTGAACGAGCCACATCTCTTTCCTATTTTTCAAGCGGCAGAGGAACTCGGCGCGGCAATCTTTGTCCATCCGTGGGACATGATGGGTAAGGAGCGCATGCCGAAGTATTGGCTGCCGTGGCTCGTCGGCATGCCTGCGGAAGTCTCGCTCGCGATTTGCTCGATGATTTTCGGCGGCGTGTTCGAGAGGTTGCCGAAGTTACGCGTCGCCTTTGCTCACGGCGGCGGCGCGTTTCCTGCAACAATCGGGCGGATCGAGCATGGCTTCAACGTTCGTCCCGACCTCGTTGCAGTGGACAACGTCGTCAATCCAAGAACCTATCTCGGCAAGTTCTATCTTGACTCACTCGTTCATGACAAAGTGATATTGCATTATTTGATTGACCTGGTCGGTGCTGAAAGAATCGCCCTTGGGTCGGATTACCCATTCCCGCTCGGTGAGAAGGTGCCCGGTTCTCTCATAGAATCAATGAACTTGCCATTGCAAACGAAGGAGAGATTGATGAGCGGGACTGCTTTAGAATGGTTGGGCAGGATTTAGTTCATAGAGTGTGTTGAGCTCGTAGGGGGTGTGGGTTGCCTTTGCGCATTGTACTCCCAACTGAGAGACTTCCTACACTCCACATACAAGCGGGGTAAGCGCGTGGTACGTTGGCTCTTCCTTGATTTGAATTCCTACTTTGCGTCCGTCGAGCAAGAACTCAGGCCCGAATTGCGCGGCAAGCCCATTGCCGTCGTTCCGCTGATGGCTGATACAACGTTCTGCATCGCGGCAAGCTACGAAGCGAAAGCATTCGGCGTAAAGACAGGAACGCGAGTTGACGATGCGAAGAAGATGTGTCCACGCTTGGTGTGTGTTCAAGCGCGGCACGACGCGTATGTGAAGTTTCATCACGCAATCGTTGATGCAGTCGAATCGTGCGTGCCGGTGCATGCTGTCGTCTCGATTGATGAGATGGCGTGCAAACTCACAGGCAGTCAGCAGCAGGTTGAGAAGGCGACGAAGCTTGCGCTCCGCATCAAGCAAACGATCAAAGACAACGTCGGCTCGACCCTGCGCTGTTCCATCGGCCTTGCACCGAATCGTTTTCTCGCGAAAGTCGCCAGCGACATGCAGAAGCCTGATGGTTTAACCATTATCGAACAGAAGGATTTACCCGACATCCTCTTCAAGCTGAGGACGATTGACTTTCCCGGCATTGGCAGGCAGATGGAGAAGCGTCTTCAACAATTCGAAATTTTTACTGCGAAAGATCTGCTTTCTCGATCCGAAAGCGATTTACGAAAAGTCTGGGGCGGAGTGGTCGGTGCTCGATATTGGCATTTGCTCCGCGGGGAAGATCTCGAAGAGCTTGAAACGCGTCGTCGTACCGTCGGGCATTCACATGTGCTTCCACCGAGCGAGCGGACGAAAGAGGGCGCGTTCGGCGTGGCGCAAAAACTTATTCACAAAGCTGCAGCTCGTTTACGGCGAATGCAGTATTGGTCGTCGAGCCTGGCGCTCTCGGTGAAGTTTATGAATCGTCCGAGATGGGAAACGCACGTGAACTTTGTCAAGTGTCAAGATACGCTCACGTTGCTCGAAGCACTGCAGACATTATGGTGCAAGTTTCCCGAAGCGGGCAAACCGCTTCAGGTAGGCGTAATGTTGTACAATCTCGTTCCCGACCATCTCCACAACTTCGGTCTCTTCGATGAAGAGAAACGAACGGGCCTTGCAAAGGCAATGGATGTGTTGAATAAAAAATACGGGAAGACGGCAGTTCACTTCGGGGGCATGACGGGCAATGCTGCCCCAACACGGATTGCATTTACGAATATTCCTGAACTTGAAGACTTCGACTTCGACCAGTGAAGCAGGTGTGGAGTTCAGACCGTTCACAGATTCTCCAAGCTCCGAACAGTCTCCGGTGGACAAACTCGATGTACTTAAGCAATTGCACATAGGCACATGACCTTTCAGAACGATAAGAATCTTGCGGAGAAGTTGGATAACGAAGACCCGCTGCGCAGCTACCGTGCCCGCTTCTTCATCCCCAAAGACAATCAGGGGAATGACGTCATCTATTTTTGCGGCAACTCGCTTGGACTGCAACCGAAATCGGCACGGCAGTTTGTTGAGCAAGAGTTGCTTGATTGGGAACGGCTTGGTGTTGAAGGACATCTTCATGCGAAAAACCCGTGGCTGCCATATCACGAGTTCCTCACCGCATCAACTGCTCGGCTGGTCGGCGCCAAACCGACTGAAGTAGTTGTCATGAACTCGCTCACCGTGAATCTCCATCTGATGCTTGTCTCGTTCTATCGTCCGACGACGTCGCGCCATAAAATTGTCATAGAAGCAAACGCCTTCCCCTCCGATCGCTATGCAGTGGAATCGCACATCAGATTTCACGGGTTTGAGCCGAAGAAATCACTCGTGGAGTTGAAACCGCTCGCGGGCGATGCAACATTGAGCACGGAAGACATTGAGGAGTTTCTGGAAGTCGAGGGCGAGGAGGTTGCGCTCGTGATGCTTGGCGGCGTCAACTACTACACGGGGCAGGCATTCGACATCGCCCGGATCACGAAGGCGGCTCATGCACAAGGCTCTATCGCCGGGTTCGACCTTGCCCACGCTGCAGGGAATCTCATCCTCAAGCTTCACGAGTGGAACGTGGATTTCGCCGTTTGGTGTTCGTATAAGTATCTGAATGCGGGACCGGGAAGTGTGGCAGGATGTTTCGTTCACGAGCGTCACGCGACGAGCTTCGACCTGCCGCGTTTCGCGGGATGGTGGGGGCATGACAAACGAACGCGCTTCGAGATGGGTTCACGCTTTGATTGCATCGAGGGCGCCGAAGGTTGGCAAATCAGTAACCCACCCATCCTTCCGCTTGCCGTATTGCGCGCGTCTATGGAAATTTTCGATGAAGTGGGGATGGAAAAGCTTAGAGCAAAGAGCGTAGCTTTGACGACGTATCTTGATAATTTGTTGGAACACATCCCAAGCAAGCAATTTTCAATACTGACACCGCGCAATCCGCATCACCGCGGTTGTCAGTTGTCCATTCAAACGAAATCAAACGGCAAGCAACTGTACGAACACTTACTCCGTTCAGGAGTTGTGTGCGACTGGCGTGCGCCCGATGTGATTCGCGTTGCGCCGGTCCCATTATACAATTCGTTTGCCGAAGTCTATCGTTTTGTTGAAATCCTCAGAGGCATATGAAGAACAAAGTAACGCTCATCGGCGGAGGCCTTGCAGGTTCGCTGCTTGCGCTCTATCTGGGTCGAAGAAATTTCACCGTTGAAGTGTTCGAGCGCCGTCCCGATATGCGGACGACCTCGATCAGCGGTGGGCGCTCCATCAATCTAGCGCTCTCGGTGCGCGGCATCCACGCGCTGCAAGAGACGGGGATGGCTGACAAGATCATGCGTATCGCTATTGCCATGCGTGGACGAATGATTCACTCACGTAGTGGTGAGTTGACATTCCAACGCTACGGCAAAGATGATTCGGAAGTCATCTATGCGATAAGTCGCGCCGAATTGAACAAGGCATTGCTTAATGCCGCAGAAAAACACAAGAACGTGCAGTTGCATTTCAACATGCGCTGCAGAGGAATAAACTTCGAATCAGGTGAAGTGCATCTGGTCAACGAGTTGACAAACGAAGAAACGGTGCGGCAAACACGGACGGTCATCGGGACGGACGGGTCTGCATCCGTCATTCGCGAAACGATGGAGGAGAAGGGGCTGGCGTACTTTACCCAGGACCTTCTCGACTACGGCTACAAAGAACTGGTTATCCCGGCCGGGGCGAATGGGAAACATCGCATCGAAAAAAACGCTCTGCACATTTGGCCCCGAGAAACGTTCATGCTCATCGCTCTGCCGAACCTCGATGGAAGTTTCACCTGTACGTTCTTCTACCCGCACAAAGGACATGAGAGTTTCGAGACGCTGAATGATGAGAGAACCGTTACCGAGTTCTTCGCTCACCATTTCCCCGACGCAGTTCCGCTCATGCCCGATCTCGCAAAGGACTTTTTCACCAATCCAATAGGCTCGATGGTGACGGTGAAGGGATTGCCATGGAATGTGGAGGACAAGGCGCTGTTGATCGGCGATGCGGCTCATGCAATCGTTCCATTTTTTGGACAGGGGATGAACTCGGCGTTCGAAGATTGCTACCACGTCGATCGGCTGATTCATCGGCAAATGGGGCTCGGCAGGTCGCCCGAACGCATTGATTGGAAAGAACTCTACACCGAATTCGTCAAGATGCGAAAAAAAGATACCGATGCGATTGCCGATCTCGCGGTGGAAAACTTCGTCGAAATGCGCGACCTTGTAGCACAGCCGAGATTTCAGCTCAAGAAGAAAGTCGAGCGCATTTTGGAAGAGCATTATCCCGGATTGTTCGTTCCGAAATATACAATGGTCACGTTTCGTCGAATCCCATATTCTGTTGCGCGTGCGCGTGGGGAACTGCAGGAGAAGATTCTCGACGAATTGTGCGCCACTATCTCGACGCCCGAAGAATTGGACTTGAAGCGGGCAGACGTTCTTATTGGAAAACAGTTGTCATATATTGAGTAACCAATGAATCACTCCCTTACGTCCAACACCATCACAGAGGGCATCCGTGTGCGAGCAGCTGCCGTCTATCTCCCGAACGAATCCGAACCGGATGCCGATCGGTTTTTGTTTGCGTATCGAATCACACTGTCCAATGAAGGGACGGAAACCGCGCAACTTCTGTCTCGCCATTGGATCATCATCAACGGAGATGGAGATCGAGAAGATGTGGAAGGTCCGGGCGTTGTGGGGAAATATCCGCTGCTTCAGCCGGGTGATGTGTTCGAATACACTAGTTTTTGCCCCTTGAACACAGCCTGGGGCACGATGGAGGGGACATTCACGATGCAGCGCGATAACGGAGAGAAGTTCGATGTAGCAGTTGGGCGGTTCTATCTCGCAATGAACGCGCCGCGCGAAGTTGAAGCCGCTTGATACACTGAGAGGGTCGTTTCACTAACACGTGTAATGCCGAGATGAAGCACTCCCCGGGTTTTCTGCGACTGGTCAACGATGCGAAGCAACGCGTCCAAGAAATTTCCGTTCAGGAAGTTCAGAGGAGCCTTGAACGCGGCGACGATTTTGTTTTCGTGGATACGCGCGAAGAGCACGAATGGCACGAAGCACATGCTGCGGGGGCGACATTCTTGAGCAAAGGAGTCATCGAACGCGATATCGAGAAAACAATTCCCGACAAGCGTAAGAGAATTGTCTTGTATTGTGGTGGTGGCTATCGTTCTGTGCTTGTCGCGGACAACCTGCAGAAGATGGGATACAAGAATGTTGTTTCGATGGCTGGCGGTTGGAGAGCGTGGAAAACAGCGGGTGGCCCGATTGAAACCTCGCGGCTGACATACGGCGAATCCGTTTTTCCGCCCAAGCTTGGAGTGATGGAGCCGCGTATAGCTTACGGCGAGGTTGTTCGCTCCGGCAATCCCTTCACACCAATGACGGGAATCGAGCCGAGCGTTTTCGGCGGACGCATACTCGAGTTGAAGTTTTTCGAGGAGCGCATCCAGCGAGCGCTGACGAATTACTGTGAGCATTTTCTGGTTCTTGGCAATTGGGGCATCGGCAAATCCACATTGTTTAAGGAATACAAACGGAGTTGCCAGGACAACGGGTACCTTGCGTCAGTGGTTCCGCTTGAAGCGTTTCAACCGGGAACAAAGTTAATCGAAGCAGCGCGTTCGATTGTTGAAGGCATGTTGCGCGACCTCCCGTTTGGAATCCAGAAATTCAAAAAGCTCACAGAGTTTTTTGATTCTGTTGGGATTGACGTGCTTGGTACGGGACTCAACTTCAGCCGCGATACTTCCAAGAAAGAGCTTTCTCCCCAAGCGTTTCTACATGACACGTTCCTCCATTTGTGGCAGGACGTCAAGAGCAAAACTGATGTGTTTGTGCTTCTGCTCGACGATCTTGACAACTTCAGCGGGGTGTCAGAAATCGTGATGACGCTGAAGCAAACGCTTTCGATGGACACGCTTCGCAAGACGAGGATTCTTGTCGGCATCAGTTCGACTCCCGGCAACTGGCTTTCTATTACTTCGATGGCGAAGCATCATCCGCTGTCGCGATATTTTTTGTCGCGCATCGAGCTTTCACCGCTTTCCGAGAGTGAATTCAGCGATACCATTGCAAAGTCGTTGAGGAGGACTGGCGTGTCCATCGAACCCAATGTCGTAACGAAGGTGTACGAGTACACAGGCGGGCATCCGTTCGAAATGCAGGTGTTGTGTTATCATCTTTTCAGCAATCATCTCGGTCGTACGATCACTCTCGATGTCTGGGACAAAGCGCTTCTTGGTGCAATCAATGACTTAGGAAGAGCGGTGTTTGACAATTGGTACGCGCAAGCAAGCGGCGAAGAGGCAAAGGTGCTGCGTCTTGTTGCTGAGGGCGGCTGCGACATGTCGGCAAGAGAAGTGCAAGGTGCGGCAAAGAAAAACAAGGTGAAGGTCTCTCGTGCGAACGTTGCCAAGTATTTGCGTCGTCTGGCGGAAAAGGGCCTGCTCACGAAGAGTGCGCGCGGCTTGTTTTCTATATCCGACCCAATGTTCCGCATGTATGTAAAAACACGCAATGAATGAAAAGGACAAAAGGGACAAAATTAACCGCGATTTGTCCCTTTTGTCCAAATCAGCTGTCGCGGGAGCAAAAAGAACAAATGGAAGAGCAAACGGCTCCCGGCAGCCGTTGAATCGAAAACCGAACCTACGAACCACGATTCCAAACCCAGAGTCCATAATGTACCGTTGGTGGGTACTTTTCGTTTTGACCCAGTCATCGTTTGCTACGGACCATCCATTGCAACTCGCGTGGCGCATCGCGCAAGAACAGTATTCAGGTTGGACATACGGTAAACGCGGCGACCAGACGCAAGTGGATTGTGTGACGTTCCTTGAAAATGTTTTGGAGCAGCTGCTACAACGTCCGCTGCGGTCCCAAGAGCGTGCGAGAATCATGATTCAGAATATCAAGCCGCAAGACGATCTGCAGGCACTGGTCGAGAGAGGGGAGAGAAGGACCCGTGGCATTCAACACGCGTTGGTTTCGATGCGTCGAGGAAAGGTGATCCAACCGCCGGACGCACGGCCCGGCGACTTCATTCAGTATTGGTACAAACGGGACAGCCTCTGGGTCGGACATGCGGCACTTATCCAAGAGGTACGGCGTGAAGGAGATTTCTATTGTTCGTTTACCTTTGGCGCCCATGAGTCCTTGAACGGTGTGGGTGTTGCAGGGTATATGGTGACTCTAAACGATCCGCACATGAAAGTGTATATTGTACGTTTCAGATAGCAATGGCTCACAAAGAATTGTTCGCGGAAGATTTTATCAAACGATCGCGTGCGTACCTGCAAGACGATTTTCTGGCGCGCATCAAGTTTGCCATTCGAGAGTTGACCGACGAGCAATTATGGTGGCGGCCGAACGAGCGCTCCAACAGCATCGGCAATCTGATGCTCCATCTCGCAGGAAATGTGCGGCAGTGGATCGTCTCTGCCGTTGGCGGCGCGCCGGACGCACGCACACGCGATGCAGAGTTCAACCAACGCATAATTATTCCGAAGGCGGACGTTGTGAAAACCCTTGACGACGCAGTGAACGATGCTGCGGTAGTTCTTGCTTCACTTACTCCGTCGTCGCTTTCCGCCTCGCGCATTATCCAAGGGCTCGAAGTATCGGTTGGCGAAGCGGTGTATCATGTCGTCGAACATTTTTCGATGCACACCGGCCAAATAGTGTACATAGCAAAATTCGTGACGGGCAGAGACCTCAATCTCTACCAGTTCGATGAACAGGGAAATGCGAAAGAGATGTGGAAAGAGAGATCACAAATAAAGGGAAAGCTATGAAAAGAACAATCTTTGGGCTGTGCATTGTTGCTGGGCTTGCGTTGAGTTTTCTGGCGAGCCAACAAACGCCAGAACGGTCAGCCCCAATGTCCAACGGTGCACCCGACGATGCAAACGCGAGAGACGAGTATGAATTTCTCATGCAGCGCGATCCCCTCGCAGATGCAATCCCTCACGACATATACAAACGTGAACAAGAATTTGCAAAACGCATTCCGACGCGAGAACAGCTTGCACTCGCAAAAGGAGCTGCGCATCGGGAATTGACATGGATCGAACGCGGGCCGAACAACGTGGGCGGCAGAACGAGAGTTTTTGCCGTTGATGTGGCGAACGCGAACACGCTCATTGCCGGCGCAGTCGCCGGCGGTATCTGGAAATCTATCAACGACGGCGCGTCATGGCAACTGCGGCTTCAGCCGCATCAGATTCATACCACGACGTGCATCGCACAGGATACGCGGGCGGGCAAAACTCATATCTGGTATGTCGGCACCGGAGAGTTTCGTGGCTCTACCACAAACAACACACGTTGGGGCGCATTCTATCGCGGCGACGGCATTTACAAGTCAACCAACAACGGCGATTCGTGGACACTGCTTCCTTCAACCCAATCGGGAACGCCGCAAACAACCGATCCGTTCGACTTCTGTTGGAATGTCGCAACGAATCCTGCCAATCGCACGCAAGATGAGGTGTATGCCGCCACGTGGAAAGGAATCTATCGCTCGATTGACGGCGGCGGATCGTGGTCTCTTGTTCAGCCGTCCGATTCAGGCTTGATAAACACCGCAGGATTTACAACGGATGTCGTGGTGACCACAACGGGCGTCGTGTACGCGTTCACAAAACAAAGCGGAGTGTCAAAAATCTGGCGCTCGCCGGATGGAACAACGTGGACGAACATCACGCCCACAGGTTTTCCGACTTCGACGGGGCGCATCGTTCTCGGCCCGGCGCCCTCGAATCCAAACGTCCTCTATGTTTTCATTGACTCGCCGAGCGGTTTTTGGAAATACAATGCGGCATCGAGCGCGTGGGAGAATCGAAGCGCAAATCTCCCCGGCATCAATACGCAGACAGGGTACGACATGATTCTGCATGTGAAGCCTGACGACGAAAACTTCGTTCTCGTTGGTGGAACGGATTTATATCGTTCGCGCAATGCCTTCGCGACTTCAACCGACATCGCGAACATCGGCGGGTACAACTACTGGCCCGACGGCAACCATCATCCCGATTTGCAAGGTGGCGCCTTTAGACCGGGCAATCCGAATGTCTATTATTCCTCACACGATGGGGGCATTTCAAAAAGTTTGGATATCAACGCAGTAAGTGTTGTGTGGCAGAGTTTGAATAATGGCTACAATGTCACGCAATTCTATTCCGTCACAATTTCACCCGATAGTGGTGACCATGCAATCATGGCGGGGGCACAAGATAACGGCACGCAGTACACCGACCAGCCCGGCATGTCGGCGTGGGAAATGGTCTTCGGTGGCGATGGAACAATCGTCGAGCTTGCGCCCATCGCTGACGATCGCCTCTACACGCAGTATCAAAACGGTCCGATGCAGCGGCAAACGCGATCAGGACTGAACCTCACAAATATCAATCCGTCGGGCGCAACGCGACAGTTATTCGTCAATCCGATTGCCCTCGATCCGAACAACTCACGGCTGCTCTATTACGGCGCTGGCAAGAGTACCACTCCCACGATGCATACAGGCTTGTGGCGGAACAGCGATGCACCGAATGCGACCAGCACGGTGGGATGGACCGCGCTGACGGCGACGAACCCCGGAACGGTTTCCGGCTGGACTCGTGCAACAAGTTGCATCGGAATTTCCAAAACCAACAATCCAAACGTCGTGTACTTCGGAACGACAGATGGCATTGTCCGGCGTGTCGATAGCGCGAACGCGACACCCCTCGTGACTGATGTAACCCCTCCCGGACTGAACGGCGGCACTGCGCAAGGCGGCTTCGTTCGCTGCGTTGCCGTTGACCCAACGAACTCGAACAAAGCGCTTGTTGCGTTCGGCAACTACAATTTCAGGAATCTCTGGTACACAACGGATGGCGGCGCGACATGGATCGACGTCGAGGGAAATCTCGCGGGCGATGCCGGTCCATCGATCCGCTGGGCGACGATATTCTATGTCGGCAATCAGTTGAACATCTATCTGGCGACAAGTATTGGTGTGTTGATGACGAATCAACTCAACGGCGCTTCTACAGTTTGGTCGCAAGCAGCGGCGGCTGAAATCGGCAACGTGCTGATCGCGTATCTTGACTATCGTCCGTCAGACCGGACGCTTGCAGTTGGAACGCACTCACGCGGCGTGTTTACAACGCAAATTCCCTTAACGTCAACGGAAGTCGATGAGGGGGAAACGCCGACCGAGTTCAGTTTGGAACAGAATTACCCAAATCCGTTTAACCCGACAACAAAGCTGTCATTTGTCATCAGTTCCGCAGCTGCGGAACCATTTGTCACCATGCAAGTCTTTGACGTGAGCGGAAAGGTAGTGGCGACGTTGGTGAATGAAACACTCGCGGAAGGAAGATACGAACGTACGTTTACAGCACATGGTCTGGCAAGCGGCGTGTACTTCTATCGCCTCACCACGGGTTCGTTTTCGAAAACGAAAAAGATGATATTCAGCAAGTGAGCTTCCTTGTTCGCCAAATTCTCGTCGCTGCTGTTACGTGTGTGTGCTTTTCGGAGCAGGCAAAGGCGCAACTTAACGTCTTGCTCTTCGGTAGGCTTTTGCCGAATCCGTATCGCTATTCGGGAAGCTGGTCGTATGTTGCACCGAACGGCG
>CAYUFU010000019.1:1996-11978 GCA_964444145.1 uncultured Chitinophagales bacterium | reverse complement strand
TTGCCGAATCCGTATCGCTATTCGGGAAGCTGGTCGTATGTTGCACCGAACGGCGCGGAGTACGCACTCATCGGCGGATACGAAGGAACGCATGTCATCGCAATTGACGATTCGACGAGCATCCGCCAGGTCGGGTTTGTTCGCGGACCGAGCTCGAATTGGCGCGAGATCACCGTCGTCGGCAATCATGCGTTTGTTGTGACGGAAGGCGGCGGCGCCACTGCAGGCATGCAGGTCATTAGCCTTGCGACGCTGCCCGATAGCGTTCATCTCATGACGACGTATCGCACAACATTTACAACGGGACACATCATCATGCGCGATGTGAGCGTGGATTCGCCGTTTGTGTATATCAGTGGGACGACAACCACCGGTGGTGTGCACATTCTCAATGTTGCAAATCCCGCCTCGCCTGTTCAAGTTGGGGTGTACGACCCGGCGTATTACATTCACGATGCACATATTCGCGGCAACAGACTGTATGCCTCGGCAGGCTCGCAACGTAAAGTGGACATTGTTGACATCACAGACAAGAGTAATCCAACGCTGCTGAGAAGCATACAGTATCCTGGCGCGTACACGCACAGCGTTTGGACGACGGACGATCACAGGTTTCTTTTCCTTGCCGATGAGCAAGATGGGCAAGTAGCGCGCATATACAACATTGAGAATCTCACCAATATCTTTCAGGTTGCACACTACAGCGCGAACCTTCAAAGCCTCGTTCACAACCCGTATATTCGCGGTCGCTACACCTTCATCGCGCATAACACCGAAGGATTGCGCGTCGTGGATATAGCCGACCCGACTGTGCCGATTGAAGTTGGCTTCTACGATACGTGGAACGGACCAAGCGGCGGATTCAATGGGTTGTGGTCCGCTTGTCCCTTCTTTCCTTCGAAAAAAATCATCGGTGGCGACCGCACGGGTGGGTTGTTCATCTGGCGATTCAATGACGCACGCGCAGCGCGAGTGTACGGCGTTGTTGTTGATGCCCGATCGCGTTTCCCCATTCGCAGCGCACAAGTCTCGCTCGGCAGCCGAACGACAAGTTCCGATTCGTTGGGCAGGTATCGTATCGGCGACACTGCAAGCGTGAACACGGGCGTTGTCTTCCGAATCTCTGCGACGGGTTACTTGCCGTTTGCAACCACCCTTGTGCTCAACGGGGGCGACAGCCTGATCGTGGACGTCGCGCTGAATCCTGTCGGCACATCAAATGGGAGCGAAGCAAGCCTTCCATCATTCGCATTGCAACAGAATTATCCCAATCCGTTCAATCCACGGACCAAGCTTCAATTCACGATCGGCAATACGCAGCCGATAATCCTGAAGGTCTACGACGTTGGAGGGCGAGAGGTGGCGACGTTGGTGAATGCGGTTCTCCAGGCTGGAGTCTATGAACAAACCTTCGATGCCTCAGGCCTTGCCAGCGGTGTGTACCTTTGCCGCCTCGCAGGGAACGGCTACGTGGAGACAAGGAAAATGCTGCTGGCGCGCTAACCCTAAACAAGGAGTATAGAGAACAGAATGAAAGCGTGGTGTATCCTGATTCCAGTGCTTGGTTTCCAGCTTGTTAGTGCGGCGCAAACAAACGGGAGCCGAACAGAGCACAAGTTCTGGGTTCCATTGGAGAAGTTTGATGAGAAACGGGACCCTGCGAAAGATTTGCAACTCGCCATGAAGGAAGCGCGCGTGTCGAAGAGGAGAATTCTCCTCGACATCGGCGGCGAGTGGTGCATTTGGTGCCGGCGGTTGGACACATTATTTCTTAAACATCCCGATCTCACCGAGTTTCTTCATGACAACTTTGTTGTTGTGAAAGTGCACTACGACAACAAAGTGAACACGAATGAAAAATTCCTTTCGCGATATCCGAAGATTACCGGCTATCCGCACTTCTTCGTCCTCGACAAGAACGGCAAGCTGTTGAAGTCGCAAGACACGGCTGAGCTTGAACAAGGCAAGGGACACAGCAGGGAGAAAGTTATGACCTTTCTTCAACAATGGGCACCGAAAAGACCCTGACGATGACACAGTGCCTTGCGACATTATTGCGTGCAATCGTTGATTATGCAGGGTTGTTTCCGCCTGCCGCGCTTACGATGCACGACGCCGTGCGCAACTACGCTGAGTACCGGGCGAGCGGCGATGCGTGGATGTTGGGACGATTTATCGTTCCCGTCTCTCGCTTGACAGAGTTTGAATACGAAGCAGCACCGCTGCTCCCGAAGGATGTGTCGCCGTGGAAACTGAGCGTGCTTGCAACCTCGGGCCCCTTGAGCGACGAGATCGCAGCGATTCAGGAGTTCAATTCTCGCTATATCGGTGCGACAATTGATACCATCGAATTGAAAGCGACGCGCATCGAGGAGATTCTTGCGGCGGCGTCACTCATTCCAAAGACATTTGTGGTGTTTGTCGAGATCCCGATTGCCAATGATCCATCATCGCTCGTGCAGACGATTGCGCATGTTGGAATGAATGCAAAAATGCGAACTGGCGGTGTGAGCGCCGAAGCGTTCCCGTCGAGTGGGGACATTGTGCGTTTTGTTCATGTCTGTGTTGAGAACAATGTGCAGTTCAAAGCGACGGCGGGACTGCATCATCCGATTCGCGCAACATACAATCTCACCTACGAGCCGAACAGCGCGCAGGGGAAAATGTTCGGCTACCTCAACGTCTTTCTTGCCGCCGCGTTTATGAAAAATGGATTGCCGCCCCATGAGGCAGTGGCACTGCTTGAGGAGGAATCCGCCGATGCGTTCCGGTTTGATGATGAGGGAGTCGCATGGCGCACGCATCGGCTGAATGTGCGGGAGGTGTCGCACGCGCGTGTAGAGGCGGCAGTGTCATTCGGCTCATGCTCGTTTCGCGAGCCTGTAGAGGATTTACAAAAGATTCATTTGGCATAGTGTTGCAATGAACGAAACCCACAACCCCGCGCTGAAATCCTGGATCGAGTCTGCCAACCGACCGGATACTGATTTTCCGATTCAGAATCTCCCCTTCGGAGTGTACAAAAGGAAAATTGGCGGCAGGCTTGGGCATATCGGCGTCGCGATCGGCGATCAGATTCTTGATATCTCGGCTGCACGCAACGAAGGCTTGTTCAGTGACATCGTCGAAGAAGCCGCAGAAGCCTGTGCCGATGAAACCCTCAATCGCTTCATGGCGCTGGGCAAGGCACATTGGTCGGCGCTCAGAAAGCGATTGAGTGTGCTGTTGTCCGATCCAAGCGAAAAAGAAAAAGTGCGTCGCTGTCTTCTCTCGATGAGCGAAGTGGAGATGCAACTCCCCGCGGCGATCGGCGACTACTCGGACTTCTATGCCTCGGTGTATCACGCGACCAACGTCGGCAGCATGTTTCGCCCCGACAATCCGCTACTGCCGAATTACAAATGGGTGCCGATTGGTTATCATGGTCGCTCGTCGTCTATCATCGTGAGCGGCACGGCTGTGAAGCGTCCGCAGGGACAAACGAAGGCAGACGCAGACTCTGCGCCGGCATTTGCTCCTTGCCGACAACTCGATTATGAACTCGAAGTGGGTCTGTTCGTCGGACCGGGAAACGAAATGGGAAAGCCTCTCACGATTGGCGAGGCGGATAATCATATTTTCGGTTTGTGTCTGGTAAACGATTGGTCTGCCCGCGATATACAGAAGTGGGAGTACCAGCCGCTCGGACCGTTTCTGGCGAAAAGCTTTGCAACAACAATTTCGCCGTGGGTTGTCACGCTCGAAGCGCTCGAGCCCTTTCGCTGTCCGGCGTTTGCCCGCGATGCAAGCGACCCGATGCCGTTACCGTATCTCGACTCGCCGGTGAACACGATGCGCGGCGGGATTGATCTGACTCTTGAAGTGTTGCTTACATCGGAAAAAATGCGCCAACTTGATTATGCGCCGCTGCGCGTGAGTCGTGGAAATTTCAGCGACATGTTTTGGACGATCGCACAATTGCTGACTCATCATACGAGCAACGGTTGCAACTTGCGACCCGGAGATTTGCTTGCGAGCGGAACGGTCTCAGGCAAAACGAAAGAGTCACGCGGCTGCTTGCTGGAGTTGACTTGGCGCGGGAGCGAGCCGCTGCAACTCCCGACACAGGAGACCAGAACATTTTTGGAGGATGGCGATGAGGTCATTATTCGTGGAGTGTGTGAACGAATGGGCGCAGCGAGCATTGGATTTGGAGAGTGCCGAGGGATTGTTGTCGGTTGATTGACTTGACCGCCTGTTTGCTACACCTGAGCCGCTTTTCTTAGTATATTGTTCAGTATTCCATCTCTCTCTAGCGCGAATCTTTTCATGTCTGACAATAAGATCATTTTCTCCATGGTTGGCGTGGGGAAGGTCGTCAAACCCAACAAACAAATTCTCAAAGATATCTATCTCTCTTTTTTCTACGGCGCGAAGATTGGTGTGCTCGGGTTGAACGGCGCAGGGAAGAGTTCTCTTCTCAAGATCATCGCGGGCGTTGATAAGGATTATCTCGGCGAAGTGACGGCACAGAAGGGAATCTCATTCGGTTTGCTGCAGCAAGAGCCGGAACTTGACCCGACTAAAACAGTGCGTGCGATCGTCGAGGAAGGTGCAGCGGAAGCAGTTGCCTTACTCAAAGAATATGAGGCAGTCAGCGCGAAATTTTCCGAGCCTGACGCCGATTACGACGCTTTGCTCGAAAAGCAGAGCAAGCTGCAAGAAAAGATTGATCACCTCAACGTATGGGATATAGACAGCAAACTCGAGCAGGCGATGGAAGCGCTCCGGTGTCCGCCGCCCGATACGTTGGTGAAAGTCATCTCAGGAGGCGAGAGACGACGTGTTGCGCTTTGTCGGCTGCTCTTGCAAGAGCCCGATGTGTTGCTGCTCGATGAGCCGACGAATCATCTCGATGCAGAGTCCGTCGCATGGCTCGAGCATCATCTCGCACAATACAAAGGAACTGTTATTGCAGTAACGCATGACCGATACTTCCTGGACAATGTCGCAGGGTGGATCTTGGAATTAGATCGTGGCGAGGGGATTCCATTCAAAGGAAACTATTCGTCTTGGTTGGAACAGAAGAAAGCGCGACTTGCCATCGAGGAGAAGCAGGAGTCGAAGCGGCAGAGAGCGTTGGCGGAAGAACTTGAATGGGTACGGATGAATCCAAAAGGGCGGCATGCGAAAAGCAAGGCGCGCATTGCCGCCTACGAAAAAATGCTCGCCGAACAAAAGGACAAACGCGACGAAGAGATTGAAATATTCATACCTCCCGGTCCGCGCCTCGGCGATGTCGTAATTGAGGTGGATAATGTGACGAAAGCGTATGGCGACAATCTGCTCTACGAAGGAATGAGTTTCTCGCTTCCACCCGGCGGCATCATCGGGGTCATCGGTCCGAACGGTGCAGGGAAGACGACACTCTTCAAGATGATCATTGGACAGGAGAAGCCCGACGCCGGGACCCTGAGAATCGGAGAGACGGTCAAATTGGGATACATTGACCAGAATCGTCCCCTGGAGCCGGGCAAAACGTTGTGGCAGGAGATCTCGGGCGGTGAGGACGTAATTCAACTCGGCACTCGCGAAGTGAATTCGCGCGCCTACGTCGCGCGATTCAATTTCAGCGGAACCGATCAGCAGAAGCTGTGCGGTGTTCTTTCGGGCGGGGAGCGTAACCGCGTGCACCTCGCCAAGATGCTCAAAGAAGGAGCAAACGTCTTGTTGCTCGACGAACCGACGAATGATTTAGATGTGAATACTCTCCGAGCTCTCGAAGAGGCGCTGCAGAACTTTGCCGGTTGCGCCGTTGTTATTTCCCACGACCGATGGTTTCTTGATCGCGTTGCAACTCATATTCTTGCCTTTGAGGGCGAGAGCAACGTCGTGTGGTTTGACGGAAATTATTCGGAGTACGAGCTGGACCGCAAGAGACGATTGGGAATTGATGCTGACCAACCGCATCGCATCAAATACAAAAAACTGACGCGGAATTAACTGTAAACAGTAAAGGTGAACCAACTATGTGGAAAGTGACTATAGGCTTTGGCGCAGCGTTGGCTGTCGTCGGACTGATCGGATATTTTGGAACTGCAACAACTTCGCCAACGGCCTTGATTCCTACCGCTTTCGGTCTCGTCCTTGTCGCTCTCGGAACTGTGGCGAGAAACGAAAAGCTTCGCAAGCACGCTATGCACGGCGCGGCGGTAATTGGGTTGCTCGGATTTCTCGGATCGGCGAGCGGTATTGTACAGGTTCTGTCAATGCTCCGCGGCGAAGCACTCGAGCGCCCCGAAGCGGCGATTGCGCGCTCTGTGATGGCGCTGCTTTGCCTCGCCTTTGTCGCGTTGACGGTGAAATCCTTCATCAATGCGCGGCTCAAGGCGAAGTGACCCTCATGCACTGAGCATGACGAAAAGAGGGAGACCGCGGCGCAGACCTCCAAACGACGAAGAGAAAGAAAAATCAGAAAAACTCTTTGAGTGTCCAGCGGAGCAGTTCACCGGCGCGATGAATCTCTTTTGGATTTCTCTAGAAGTCTGGTCGAAAAGTCCGCCAGCAAGATAACCACAGAGGTCGCGGAGAACACAGAGAGAAAAGAAAAGTTGTTAAGTAGATTTTTCAAGATGTCTTTTCTCTCAGTTTCTCTGTTAACTCTGTGTTCTCTGTGGTAGAATTTTTCTTGGGGTTTTCGACCCGAGTATCTAGGGCGGAATTCACGAAGCCCTTGACCTCGATTCAAAACTCAACTATATTGTAACAGCAAAGCCGTTAGGGGTGTCCCGACAAACACAGCGGGACTGAGAACAAACCCTATAACCTGATCTGGATAATACCAGCGGAGGGAAACGGAAAAGATATGCGGTCCTTTTTCAGCCGTTTTCCTTGTTGGTTCTTCCAATGAGGGAAACGGCTGAATTGTTTATGGAGGATGTATGACATACAATGAAGTTCTCAGCAAAGCGAAAGACATTGGAGGAAAAATGCTTGTCTCGTTGGTTCTTTTGCAGAGCATGGCCATTGCTCAAACAGGAACAATCAGAGGAAAAGTCGTTGACGCAGCAACATCAAAGCCGTTGCACGGTGCTTCGGTCTGGATGAGTGAGACGCAAATCGGTACAACAACCGATTCTATCGGGTCCTTCGTTCTCACGAGGATGGACCCGGGAGCGTACCTCCTTCGATGCAGCATGGTCGGCTATGAAAGTCAAACAGCGCACGTGAATGTCGCGGCCGATTCGACGTCCATGGTCGTTTTCTTCTTGCGTGAGACGATCATTCAAACGCCGATCATTGAAGTTGCGGCAACGCGTGCTCGTGAGCGCGAAACGCCCGCCACGTTCGCTACGCTCGAGCGTCAGCACATTCGCGAACGCTACACAACGCAAGACATTCCCGTGCTGCTCTCCGAGCTTCCTTCGACGACAAGTTATTCCGAAGCGGGGAACAATATTGGTTACACGTATTTGAACATTCGCGGCTTCGATGCACGGCGCATCGCGGTGATGGTCAACGGTATTCCGCAAAACGATCCCGAAGATCATAACGTCTATTGGCTGGACATGCCCGACATCGCGGCAAGCGTCGAGAATATTCAAGTGCAGCGAGGAGCGGGGAGTGCCTTCTACGGTCCGCCTGCAATCGGCGGCTCGGTGAATTTGGTGACGAAGAATTTCGGCAGCGAACGTGCATTCAGGTTTTCCGGCGGCTTCGGCAGCTTCAACACGCGTCGTTACTCTGCCTCGTTCAATTCCGGGTTGATTGATAATCGGTACGCTATGCACGGGCGCCTGTCGAAAATCCTGAGCGACGGATATCGCGAACGCTCGTGGGTAGATTTCAACAGCTATTTTCTCGGCTTGATTCGCTACGATGAGGAGATGACGACGCAAGTGAATTTCTATGGCGGACCTGTGTCGGATCATCTTGCCTATTACGGTATTCCAAAAGCCGATGTGAAAGATCGTGAGCGGCGGCGGGCAAATCCTATTCTGCGCGCTGAGGAGATAGAGAATTTTTCACAGCCGCACTATGAGTTGTTTCATGAATGGCGATTGAATTCCACTGTCACTCTCAACAACACCTTCTTTATGGTTTTCGGCGATGGGTTTTTCGACTATGACGGCTCGTGGGCGCCGTATTCATATTTTCGTGTCACGCAAGCGAACGGCTTCAACGTCGTCGGTGACCCCGATACGCTTTACTTTCCGAACGCGCTCATTCATGCAGTCGTGAGCAACAAACAGTACGGTTGGCTTCCTCGCGTGACGATGAAACATGAGCATGGCGACCTGATTCTCGGTTCCGAGCTTCGGATCCATCGCTCCGAGCATTGGGGGAGCCTGAAGCGGGCAGATCAACTGCCTGTTACAGTCCCCGCAAACTACCGCTATTACGAATACAAAGGTGCAAAAGATATTTTCTCGCTGTACGCGCAGGAACTGTATCGCTTTCGTCCCAACCTGACTGCGATGCTCAGCCTGCAATACGCATACAATCGCTACCGGTTGTATGATGAGAAATTCCTTGGAACTGATTTCGCTGTGCCCTACCATTTCCTCAATCCGCGGGTCGGCATGAATTATAACATTGACGACAACTGGAATAGCTACGTGAGTTTAGCGTACACGTCGCGTGAGCCTCGCTTGAAGAACTTGTACGATGCTGCCGAAGCGAGTACTCCTGCCTCATGGGGAATCAATACTCGCCCGCAGTTTGCCGAGCGCGCGAACGGAAGTTATGACTTCAACACCCCTCTGGTGAAACCCGAACAGCTGTTCAATCTTGAAGTCGGCACCGGGTTTAGAGACGAAGCGACGAGTCTGAGCGCGCACGTGTTTTGGATGGAGTTCTCTAACGAGATTGTAAAAAGCGGTCAGGTGGATCGCTTCGGTCAGCCGATCACGGGCAACGCGGACAAGACGAGGCACATCGGCATCGAGTTGAGCGGTAGCTCTCGGCTCACCTCCGAACTTGAACTCAGCGGCAACGCGACGTTCAGCAAGAACACCTTCGTACGCCACACGGATTTCTCGACCGGTGCACCGCTGAACTTGAAGGGCAATCCCATTGCCGGCTTTCCCGATATTCTGGGCAACCTTCGCTTGACGTATCGCCTCGAGAACTTCAACATCTCGCTCAGCGGACGCTACGTCGGCAAGCAATACACGGACAATTTCAAGAACGAAGCGAACACCGTTGATGCGTATTTCGTGAGCGATGCCTCGGCGATGTACACGTTCGGTAGCATTGCTGACAACATCGGCGTCGAGCTGAAAGTGCACGTGAACAACCTCTTTGACCATTTGTACGCGACCTATGGTGAAGGTAATCAGTTGTTCGTCGGCGCGACGCGAAATGTGTTTTTCAATTTGGCGATCAACTTGTAGAGCGAGTCTCCATTTCGCTCATGTCTTATCACCATCCCTGTTGAAACCGATGAAACGGTTGACGAAACGAAACATAGCCAACAGCCCAGGACGTACGTCGGGGGCTGAATCAGGAAATGCAAACCAACGAACCGTACCGCGAGCATTGGTGATTTGTAATGGAGAATCACCGAGCAAGAAACTTGCGCACCAGCTCGCGCGCAACGTTGACGCCATTGTCGCTGCTGATGGCGGCGCGAATGTAGCGCGCAAGCTCGGCATTCGTCCCGATGTGATCATCGGCGATTTGGATTCGATGACCTCGGCGACGAAGCGATGCGTCTCTTCGTCAACGTTCATTCGCGTGTCGCGTCAGGACAACACCGATCTTGAGAAAGCTCTCGACTTTCTTCTCGGTCAAAAGATCAAACGCGCGACAATCATGGCCGCAACGGGCAACCGACTCGACCACACGCTCGGCAATCTTTCCGTGATTTGGTGTTACACGAAGGACATCGAGATTGATGTTGTTGGGGACGGGTTTCTTGCTATTCCGCTTACGAAGCGGAACACAATCGCTACGAAAAGAGGAGCAACAGTGAGCCTCATTCCGTTCGGCGTATGTTCGG
>CAYUFU010000019.1:0-1896 GCA_964444145.1 uncultured Chitinophagales bacterium | reverse complement strand
ATCGCTACGAAAAGAGGAGCAACAGTGAGCCTCATTCCGTTCGGCGTATGTTCGGGGGTGACGCTCAGGGGATTGCTCTACCCGCTCACGAATGCGACGATGGAAGTAGGTACGATTGGCTTGAGCAATATCGTGAAGCAATCACCCTTCACAGTCGAAGTGAAGCGAGGGAAGATGTTACTGATCGTTCTCGCCGATTATGCCGGCGTACGAGTTGCTCGGTCGTAGGATGTCTCTTTCGAATCGCAACAAGTACTTTCAGAGCTTCTTGGCTATTCTGCATCGTATCTGTTCATTCTGCTTGCCTCTCTGCTGATGGTCACGCTCGCAACGATTGACGTCGTTCTCGTCGTCGGCTACTTCCTCGCCGTGCTGTTGATTGGCTTTCTCTCCACTCGGAAGAATTCCGACGCAACAGATTTTCTCGTTGCCGGTCGCTCACTTACCGTGCCCATGTTTGTCATGACGCTTGTCTCGACGTGGTACGGCGGTGTTCTCGGAGTCGGCGAATTCTCCTATCGCTACGGTATCTCCAACTGGGTTGTTCAAGGCGCACCGTACTACCTGTTTGCCGTGGTGTTTGCTCTCGTCCTGGCCAAGCGCGTACGCTCCTCGAACCTGCTGACCATTCCCGATAAGCTCCATCAAGCGTACGACAGGAAAACCGCTGTGCTGGGTTCGGTGCTCACATTTATTCTTATGACTCCTGCGCCGTATGTGCTGATGATTGCTGTTCTGCTGCAAATGATTTTCGGCTGGAGTTTAGTCGTGTCGCTTCTTGTCGGAACCATTGCGACGACGGCGTATTTGTTCTTTGGCGGCTTTCGCTCGGATGTGAATACGGATGTATTTGAATTTGTGCTGATGTTTATCGGCTTCGGCGTTATCATTCCGTTTGCCTACGCGCAGTTCGGCGGCTTCGAGTTCATCCGGCAGAATGTCCCGTCGTTGCATCTCAGTTGGCACGGCGGCAACTCGTTCCAATTCGTGCTCGTCTGGTTTTTCATTGCGTTGTGGACATTGGTAGACCCTGCGTTTCACCAGCGATGCTATGCGGCGAAGAGTGCCGACGTAGCGCAGAAGGGCATTCTGATTTCCATCGTTTTCTGGTTTGTCTTCGACGCGATGACGGCGACCGCCGGATTGTATGCGCGTGCTGCGCTGCCCGGTCTGGCTCAACCGATAATGGCGTATCCCTTACTCGCCGAAGCAACCTTGCCGCCGATTGCGAAAGGCATGTTCTACATCGGCATGCTGGCAACGATCATGTCAACCCTCAACTCGCTCACCTTCATTTCCGCGACGACGTTGGGACGCGATATCGTATGGAGAATGCGAGCCGAGCAGGACGAATCGAATGTCAGGCGCTATACGCAATTCGGTTTGCTTATCACTGCGGTTCTTTCCATTGCGCTGAGCTTGTGGATTCCTTCCGTTATCAAACTCTGGTACACCATTGGGACGATTGTCATTCCGGGACTCTTCATACCGCTTGTGACAAGCTATTTTGATCAATGGAGGGTTTCTGCTCGCTATGCGTTCGCAACGATGGTGCTCGGCTGGCTTACGTCGTTTGGTTGGTTATTGATTGGGTGGACGAAAGAACTCGGCAGTTCGGAGCTGTATCCGTTTGGGATTGAGCCGATGTACCCGGGGCTAATAGTGTCGGCGCTGGTTTGGGCGTTGGGTATGAAGAAAAAATGAAACAGCCTGAATTGCAGATAATGCCCGACTTTAGTTTAACATGAAAAGCGGAGCCTCGATAGTTCCGCTTTTTGTTCATGGTAGAGTACGATGAGCACAGGCACGCGGATAATCACCTTGCCGTGTTACGTCTCCGCCTCGCTTCGTACAGCATCACCGCACTCGCGCTGGCAACGTTAAGCGAATCGGTGT
>CAYUFU010000018.1:35589-46915 GCA_964444145.1 uncultured Chitinophagales bacterium | reverse complement strand
CTCGGACCCAACGGCAGCGGCAAAACGACGACGATGAAATCCATCGTTGGACTCAACGTTCCGACATCGGGAAGAATTCTCATCAACAACCTCGACGTACAGTGTTATCCGAGAGAGACGCGGCAGTTCATGAGCTATTTACCACAGCGAGTCGTCTTTCCGGAACACCAAACGGCGAGAGAGGTGATGCGATTCTATTGTCGGCTGCGAAAACTTCCTTTGGCGCGAGCCGATGAAGCACTTGACCGAGCGCGCTTCTCCGACAAACTTGTGAGCGAGTTTTCGGGTGGCATGATTCAGCGCCTCGGACTTGCGGTTGTTGCATTGCCCGATGCGCCGATTCTGTTGTTGGATGAGCCGACGGCGAATCTCGACCCACAAGGGGTAAAGCGATTTCGCGAGTTCATCTTGAACCAAAAAGAAAATGGAAAGACCATCATCTTCTCGACGCACTTACTGCAGGAAGCGGAACAACTTGCCGATCGTGTCGGCATTTTTCTCAACGGAAAGCTGGTTGCGGAAGAATCAATTGAAACGTTGAAACAAACGTACTTAGCGAGCAAGACGATTGAAGATATGTACTTGCACTATGTGGGAGAAACTGGACATGAGTAAGGATTTCATCGCTGCGTCATTGACCATTGCCTCCTTGTTTCTCGGCGGGTGTGGCTCGTCGGAAGTCAAGCCCATTGACATTTTTGCGGAGGACAATTGCGTGCAGTGCCGGATGGCTGTTTCGGATGAGCGGTTTGCTTCGGAGATTATCAACGACGTGGGTGACGTGATGAAGTTTGACGATCTCGGCTGTTTATTGAAATGGCGAACACAGCATCACGGCACGACGATAGTTGCAACCTTTGTCAAAGAGTACGACACGAGGCAGTGGATTCCGTACGAACGTGCGGTTATCATCGAAACCGATGTTGATACGCCGATGGGTTCCGGGAAAGTTGCGTTCGGGGATTCAATGAAAGCCAGAGAATTTCAGAAGAAACACCCGCCGAGCAAAGCATTGAGTGAAGCAGGATGTGGTGGAGGTTGTTGCGGCGGAACCAACTGAGAACAAAATCACAATACTCAATTGGAGCTTCTGCAAGGAACAGCTTGAACGTGTAATCGAACAGAGACAGGATTCTTCGCTCGTCCCCCCGTGTGGCGGACTTTGCTCAGAAGAGAGAGACAACAATGGACTTCCTATCAATCTACGATATCGCCCGACAAGAGCTCGTGATCAGCATTCGCAATCGGTGGACGATGATTTTTGCGGTTGTCTTTGGCGCGCTGGTGGTGAGCATTGCATACGTCGGCATCATGGCGGAGGGTTTCAGTGGGATGCAAAGCTTTACGCGCACATCGGCGAGTTTGCTCAATCTCGTGCTCTACATCGTTCCGCTGGTTGCGCTGACGATGGGGACGCTCACCTTCACGGGGGATAAAGGCTCGACGGAACTCTTGTTTTCACAACCGGTCTTGCGGAGTGAAGTGGTGTTCGGGAAACTCCTGGGCGTCTTCCTTTCGATTGCACTTTCGACGCTGATCGGCTTCACACTGGCGGGGGCAATAATCGTGGCAGCGAGCGACGTTGACGGGTTGTCGCGTTACGTTGCGTTCGTCGTGTTGTCGCTTGCGTTGTCGTTTGTGTTTCTGAGCGTTGCCGTGCTTGCTTCAACGATGAGTCAACGCAAAGCGAAGGCATTCGGCATCGCGCTGTTCCTTTGGTTCTTCTTCGTATTGTTTTATGATCTGCTTGCGCTTGGCGCAACGATGCTCTTGAAAGGGCAGGCTGCAAACACGTTTCTCTTCCTTTCGCTCTTTGGCAACCCGGTGGACATGGTGCGTGTGGCGGCGCTTATCATTCTCGACAACGTCGCGATTTTCGGTGCGGCGGGTGCGGCGATGTTGCGATTTCTCGGCGGACCGACGGCGAGCCTCGTGTTATTGGTTGCGGGATTGGCGGCTTGGGCGGGTATTCCGCTGTTCATCTCAACACGCTTCATGAAGCATCAAGATATATGAACCGTGTTGTCACACACCCATAAATCCCCTCTCCGACCAACCGCCCCAAGGAGGGGACTCTTTTGATGAAAAAGATTCTTACTCTTGGTATTCTGGTCATCGGAGCAATAGCTGCATGGTGGTTTATGGGGGACGACAACGATGAGGCGCGTTACGAGCGTGCCGAAACTGAGCTGGTCATTTCCAATCTCGCCCATGCGACTCTCACATTGTACAACGTGGGAAAGAATCTCGGAGATACGTCGCGCCTTGCCGTGGTCGGGCAAGAACAACGTTGGCTTCGTGCAGGGAACTATTTTTTGCAATGTGGCTATGATGGAGCCGTAACCTTTCAGCCAATTCCACTTACCGGCTATCGTTGTGGACCAGATAAAGACGGCTCGTTCCTCGTTACGATTCGCCCGATGCCGAGAGAATTCCCACCGAAGGTATCGAACGATTCGCCCGACTTCATGTACATTCCAAGCGGGAACTGTCTGATTGGCGATAGACAAAATCCCCGCGAGCCGCATTACGTTTGGCTGACGGGATATTTTATCGCGCCATTTGAAACGACGAACGGAGAGTACAGACAATTCATGGATGCGCGTGATGGCTACGGCGATGATGCGAATTGGACGGGGCAGGGCAGAAAATGGAAATCAGTACATCAATCGCGCACAACGGCGCTTCTTCAGCCAAAGGATAAAGAGTACAAACGCTTCGGTCAACCCGACCAGCCGGTTACTTGGGTGAATTGGTTCGAAGCGAACGCGTATTGCAAATGGCTCACGAGAAAACATCACGGGCGCAAATGGCTCTTCACGCTTCCATCGGACGCTGAATGGGAGAAAGCCGCACGCGGTCCCGATAACTTTGACTTTGCGCTGACGATGAACTTGAGCGATGGAGAAGTACACTTGTACAATTGGAGGAAGAATCCCTGGGAAGACACTACCGTTGTCGGCATTCACGAATCGGTGAAAAGATTCAAGCCAAATCGCTTCGGGCTGTACCACATGACGGGCAATGTCGCAGAGTGGACGCAATCCATGTACAAGCCATACAACCGCGACCATCCCTATCAGGACGATGGTCGCAACCATGATAACGCGGACGGGAGGCGCACGGTGCGCGGCGGCTCGTGGTACAGTGCTGCGATTTCGTACATGTGCATTCCGTATCGGGATGCGTTTCAGTCCGAGCATTCTACACATGACGTAGGCTTTAGGGTGGTGGCAAAGGCACTTCCCTAATTTCCTGTAACCCGTAGTGGGCGTTACAGCGATGACCAACATCATCATACAAAGGAGAAACAATGAAACAGCTAACACTCATCTTCATCGCCGGCATGTTGCTGGTTGGTGGTGCTCGCGCAGATACGTGCGTTGACTGCCACAAGCAGATTACACCGAACATCGTGATGGACTGGACGCTGAGTAAGCACAGCAAGAATTCAGTCGAATGCTCGGTGTGCCATGGTGATAAGCATCAGTCGGCACAGGACGTTGCAAACGTGCAAATCCCTACGCCCGAAACCTGCGGGCAGTGCCACGACAAACAAACGGGGCAATTCAAAAACAGCAAGCATGCTGCGGCATGGGCGGCAATGAAAGCGATGCCGACCGCGCACGCGCAGCCCGTTGCGTTGATGGAAGGAATGAAAGGCTGCGGCGGCTGCCATAAGATCGGGTTGAAGTCCGATGCGGAGCTGAAGGAACTATCCAAGCAGGGTGCGGGATTTGGGCGCGCGTCGTGCGATGCATGCCATACGCGGCATACGTTTTCCAAGAAAGAAGCGCAACAGCCGCAGGCATGCCAGACGTGTCATATGGGCTTCGACCATCCGCAGTGGGAAATGTACTCGGCGTCGAAACATGGCGTGCGCGCATTGCTGAAGCAAAACGGCACACTTTCCGATTCTGCCGCGGCGCCGACCTGCCAAACGTGCCACATGCAAGATGGCGACCACAACGTGCAAACGTCGTGGGGCTTTCTCGCCGTGCGGCTGCCGATGCCGGATGACAAACAATGGGCGGCTGATCGGGCAACACTTTTGCAGGGACTTGGGGTGCTCGACCCGACGGGCAAACCAACGGGGCGACTTGAGGTCGTGAAAGCCGCAAACGTCGCACGCCTCACGCAAGAGGATTGGCAACGCGAGCGCGACAAGATGCTGAAGGCATGCAATCAATGTCACTCGATGAATTTCGCGAAAGCCGAACTGCAAAAAGGGGATGACATGATTCGCGAAGCTGATAAGCTCATGGCGGAAGCCATACGCATCGTCGCGGGTTTGTATAAAGACGGGCTGTTGCAGAAACCGAAGAACTACACGTATGCGTTTCCAGACTTACTCACCTTCCACGACGCGCCAACCACCATCGAACAAAAATTGTTCGTCATGTTTCTCGAGCATCGCATGAGAGCGTTTCAGGGAACATTCCACGGCAATCCTGATTATGCATTGTGGTACGGCTGGAGCGAGTTGCAGCGCGACCTGACAGAGATAAAATCTCTTGCTGCTGAGATGCGCTCGACGAAACATGCCGTTAAGAAGAAATAGTTCACGCAGATTCATCGACTGGGATTATCGTTAGACTCGCTCCGATGGCGTTCGGAGCGAGTCTAAGAGTTTGGATGCAATTCTCCTCCCGAAAAGAAGCCCACAAATTCGAACGCCGTTCGTCACTAACGCACGTCTCCATCAGCGAAGGCGAACGTCCCCGGCTTACAGCCCCCGAGCCGAATCGGCTGGTCACTCACTCCTTCCTTGCGGTTGAGGGAAACTGATGTTGGACTTTCCTCTCAACTTGCGTAATTTGGCGGCATGGCTCCCATAATCGTCATTGGCGGCGGTGCTGCCGGAATTATTGCTGCGTGGCGAGCGGCATCGTTGGGAGCGAAGGTTCTCCTCATCGAGCGCAACAAAAAGCTCGGCATCAAGCTCCTAATTTCCGGCGGGGGCAAATGCAACATCACGCATGCGGGTACGATGGAGCAACTTCGTGTGGCATTCATCCCGCGCGAAGCGCGGTTTCTCAAGCCGTCGTTCTTCCGGTTTTCGAACACCGACATCGTCCGCATGATCGAGGAGCGCGGAGTGAAAACCTACACGCGGCCAAACGGCAGAGTCTTTCCTCTCAGCGGCAATGCGGACGACGTGGTGGGGGCGCTCGTGTGGTACGTGCATGCAACGGGCGTTGATGTGAAGATGGATACACGAGTCGAAGAGGTTCTCACTGAAAATGGTTCGGTGTCGGGAGTCAGAGTCGTTCGTCACGGACTCGGCGGTGCAGAGGAATCTCGCCGCGTGATACTCGCGACAGGCGGCGCGTCGTATCCGAAAACGGGGACGACGGGCGATGGCTTCAACTGGGCAAAAGCGTTGGGGCATACGATAGTTCCGATTCGTCCGGCGCTTGCACCAATTGGCGTCGAACCGCAACTGCCCACGGACTGGCGCGGCGTCGCGGTGCGCGGCGGCTGTTTGATGGTGTTTGCCGACGGAAAGAAAGTGGATGAGTGCCGCGACGATATTCTTTTTTCGCACGAGGGGATCACGGGTCCGGCAGCGTTAGACGTTAGTCGCACAGCGGCCGCATGCGCGGAGGCAAGGAAGGTCGAGCTGCGCTTCGACTTTTTCCCAAGTAAAGACTTCGCGCAACTCGACACAGCATTGAACCAGGCTGTGCAGGCGCGGCGGGAGAGAATGATTCGAACGATTCTCGACGCTTGGTTGCCGAAGAGACTTGTTGCCGCGTTGTTGAATGATGCGGATGTGGACGGCGATAAGCGCGGACATGTTCTCGCCAAAGATGAGCGCCGCCGCATCGTTGGAGCATTGAAATCGTGGAGCCTTGGGAATGTGCGCACGATTGATCTCGCACGCGGCGAAGTGACCGCCGGCGGCATTTCGCTCGACGAAGTTGAACCGCAGACGATGCTCTCGCGCAAGGTCGAAGGTTTGTATATTTGCGGCGAGGTGTTGGACATCGCAGGTCCGGTTGGCGGTTATAATTTGCAAGCGGCATTCTCGACGGGATTCGTCGCGGGCGAAAGTGCAGCGAGAGACTGGCTTGCCGAAAACTGAGCATTGGAAAAAGAACTACGTATGCTTACAAACAAAGTCGCTATTATCACCGGCGCCTCCTCCGGTATTGGCGCGGCATTAGGGAAGCTGCTCGCACGCGAAGGGGCAACGGCGGTGCTGGCTGCGCGTCGTGTCGACAAGTTGCATGCGGTTGCGCAACACATCCAGACCGAGGGCGGGAGAGCGGTTGCGCATCCCTGCGATGTGACCGTGAAAGCAGAAGCGGAACATCTCATCCGCACGGCGTTCGAGAGTTTTGGTCGCGTTGACATTCTCGTGAACAATGCCGGACGAGGACACTTCTCGAGCGTCGAAGATACGACTGATGAGATGATTCACAGCATGTTCAAGGTGAATGTGTATGCGTTGTGGTACACAGTGCGGCCTACGCTGCGCATTATGAAGTCGCAAGGCAGCGGACACATCATCAACATTGCGAGTATGGCAGGCAAGCTCGGCTTTCCTTTTAATAGCGCATACGTCGCGGCGAAACATGCATGCGTCGGTTTCACCCATGCGCTGCGTCAGGAGTTGTTGGAAACGGGGATACATGCGAGTGTTGTATGTCCCGCCGGTGTTCTCACGGAATGGGCGGACGTGACCGAAGGAGGTGCGATGAAGGAGATGTTTTCTGCGTCGGGTGCGAACATCAAGCGCATCGCGCGCGATCGAAACATCGAACTGCCGAATATTGAAGGCGTTTTGCTGCCTGAGCTTGTTGCTCAGAAAATCCTTGACTGCCTGTATCATCCGGTTGCCGAAGTGTACACGCATAGAGGTGCGCGGGAGTTTGTGGAATTGGCGACCAAGCACCGCGAGACGGCGGAGCGGCATCAGCTCCCGGTCGTGCTTGGTGAGCGCGAGGTGTATGAAAAGGTGAAAGCCCGCCCGTCACCATGATTTTGAGCGGATTTGTTCGGAAAAACCCAAGCCACCCGCCGCTGGTTGGTTGCCCTCCGCTGCCTTGTTTGGATGGTGGAATGTGTTTGGTGCGAAGGCGGCATGTGCGGGGAGGGGCGGCTGATCTTTCCACGAAGAAGACTGCTTCCCGCGGCGCAGTAGCATGGTTGGACGTTGTAAACCGTCTGCAGCCCCCAAAAACAACCTGGTGGAATCGTGAAAATTAGGTATTGTATATAGATAGGTAAAAGCCTATTTTGTACTCCCAAAGAACAGATTGTCCACCTACCAAGCGTTCTTTGAATCTAAACAAGGGAGACATACCAACGATTTCACACGCGACGAGTTCTCGTCTTCATTTCACAAGGATGAATGCTACCCCTCTTATTCACACAACGAAAGGAATCTCCATGAAGCACATTTTCTTTTTCGCGTTGACGATTCTGCTGACACTTCAATCGAGCATTGCTCAAGAAGTGTCTGCGCCGCAAACCGTGCCGAGTTTTTCCCGCGACGGCAGATGGGGTGTTGGGCTGCGCGGCGGCGCCAATGTGTGGGTGAATGATTTCGACCGACGGCTGCTTTCCGGCTCGGGCGACTTTTACATCCGCTATGCTTTCTCGCGAAAATTTTCTCTTGGCGTGCTCGGTTCATACGACGCGTTGCAGTCGAATGAAACTGCCTCGGGCATCGCCGGTGCAGGCGGTCCGCCAAAACCGAACGAACTTCCGCAGAACATCGTTGCGATTCGTTATGACTATATGGAAGCAAAAGGAGTCAGCGCGGATCTTGTAGCGTGGTACCATTTTGTTTCCGGCGGAAAATTTTCGCCGTACATTTACGGCGGTGCGGGTGCGTACTTCTACACGCGCAAAGTTTCCGGCGGGCTGGCGTACTTGCCCGGCAACAATTCTAAAACGACCATCCATATTCCGGTCGGTATCGGTTTCGATATCATGACATCGAGGAGTTTTGGTTTCAATCTCGATTTTGGTGCACGCGGTACGGATGATAAGGTGGACGGTTTCGAGGGGCATGTGCCCGGCAAACCTACCACGAAGGGGGTGTTCGATTGGTACGGGACTGCGAAAGCCGGTCTCAGTTTCTATCTCGGAGGCTCTGACGATTATGACGACGATGGCGACGGTTTGACTGCCGGCGAAGAGAAAAAACTCGGCACCGACCCGACCATTGCAGATACGGACGGTGATGGGCTGAGCGATGGGGAAGAGACGAACATCTACAAGACCGACGCGCTCAAAGCCGATTCTGACGGCGACGGCTTGAACGACGGCTCCGAAGTCAGGATGCATAATACCGATCCGAATAAACCGGATACAGATGGCGATGGCTTGACGGATGGCGATGAGGTCGGCAAGTATGCAACCAACGCGAACAAGGCGGATACCGACGGCGATGGCCTGACGGATGGCGATGAAGCGATGAACAAAAACACCAATCCGTTGAAGGCGGATACCGACGGCGACGGGCTGAATGACAGCGATGAAGTTGCACGCAAGACGGATCCCAACAAAGCCGATACCGATGGCGGCAGCGTGAACGACGGGCAAGAGGTGGCGAACGGGACGAACCCACTTATTGCCAGTGACGATGTTCTGAAAAAGGCGCCGATCGAAGTTGGTAAGTCGCTCGTGCTCGAAGGCATCGTGTTCAAGAGCGGCTCGGCGCGGATTGATCCGAAGTCGGAAGAGACGTTGCAGCGCGCGCTTGCGACGCTGCGCGACAATCCCGAGATCTCGGTCGAGATTCGAGGGTACACCGATAACGTCGGCAGTGTGGCGCGCAACAAGAAACTTTCGATGGAGCGCGCGAAGGAAGTCCGATGGTGGCTCCTGAAGCGGGGCATCGAGGGCTCGCGCATGGTTGCTAATGGCTACGGTCCGGAAAATCCGATTGCGAGCAACAAGACTGCCGCGGGGCGACAGCAGAATCGCCGCATCGAATTCTTCCGAACGAAGTAGTCTTCAGACATTTCGGCAAGGGCGTCTTCGCAACGTGCGAGGACGCCTTTTGTTTTTTTTCATGGCTTTGTATTTCAAACACTCTCTTTCTATCTTGACACGTCATTGTTCTACTGAATGTGTCGCAAACGAACCGTAGGAGTTGCCGATGGCTGAACCACTTCTCATCGCAAAAGGCGAGAGCGATCTTTTCCTTCTCCCCAAAATGGCGAATCGCCATGGCTTGATCGCGGGAGCGACGGGAACGGGCAAAACAGTCACCCTGCAAGTCATCGCCGAGCGGCTGAGCAAGATTGGCGTTGCCGTGTTCATGGCCGATGTGAAAGGCGATCTCTCGGGCATCAGTCAAGAAGGTGGCGGCAATCCGAAAGTTGCCGAACGCATCAAGCAGCTTGGCCTCGATGCGTACGCGTTCGAAGGTTCTCCCGTTACGTTTTGGGATGTGTTCGGCGAGCAGGGCCATCCTGTTCGAGCAACGGTTTCGGAAATGGGACCATTGCTGTTCAGCCGCTTGTTGAACTTGAACGAAACACAAACCGGCGTGCTGAACATGGTGTTCAAGATCGCAGACGACAACGGCTTGCTGCTTCTTGATTTGAAAGATCTGCGCGCCATGCTGCAGTATGTCGGCGACAATGCGTCGGAGTTCAAAACACGGTACGGCAATGTTTCGGCGGCAAGCATCGGCTCGATTCAACGCGGCTTGCTTGAGCTTGAATCGCAAGGAGGAGAGAAATTCTTCGGGGAGCCGGCGCTCAACTTGGATGATATGATCCAAACCGACGGCAAAGGGCATGGTGTCGTAAACATCCTTGCGGCGGACAAACTCCTTTTGATGCCGAAGACCTATGCCATGTTTCTCCTTTGGATACTCTCGGAGTTGTATGAAAACATGCCGGAGGTGGGGGACGTTGACAAACCGAAACTCGTGTTCTTCTTTGACGAAGCGCATCTTCTCTTCAACGACTGTCCGAAGGCGCTTGTCGAAAAAATCGAGCAGGTTGTTCGGTTGGTTCGGTCGAAGGGGGTCGGCGTTTTCTTCATTACGCAGAACCCTCTCGATGTTCCCGATATGGTGCTGAATCAACTTGGCAATCGCGTCCAGCACGCGTTACGCGCCTTTTCACCGAGAGAGAGAGAGGTTGTGAAATCGGTTGCCGCGATTTTCGCTGACCGAGATGAGAGACCAATTCAAGAAAAGGAAATCTATGATCTCGGGATTGGCGAGGCAATTGTGTCCTTCTTAGATGAGAAGGGCGCTCCCTCTGATGCAAAGCGCGCCTTCATCCTTCCACCGTACAGTCAGATTGGACCAATCAGGCAGGATCAGCGACAGAGCCTCATCAAGAATTCGATTATCGCCGGCGTATACGAAAACGCCGTAGACCGCGAATCTGCGTACGAGAAACTCATCGCGCGCCATCAACAGGAAAAGCAAGAAGCCGAAGCGGAACGTCAAGAGGAAGCGAAGGCGCAAGTGAAGGGGCGCCAAACCGACAGCATGTTTGAAGCGGTTGCAAAAAGCACGCTGCGCGCGGTAGGGAGTCAGGTCGGGCGACAACTGGTGCGTGGGATTCTCGGCGGGCTGCTCGGCGGCGCAGGGGTGCGCGCAACGCGGCGCCGACGCTATTGAAGAGACATTGACATTGGGAAGCATCTCCCGTACATTTCATCCGCAACACGTCCCGAAGCGATGCCATGCTGGACCACACGGGCATACTTGACCTTCCGAACCGAAGGTCGTCGAGCAGCGAAGTCGGATTCGTTTCCGAGCGCGCAGGGACGAACATATCAACCCCAAGCATGTGACAGAGGCTTGGGGTTTCGCTTTTCTGGGTCACGCATTCGTTCTTTTTCAAGCCCTGTCTTCGCCTACCTACACATGGTGTACGGCGAAGTACAATGTTTCAAACCAAGGTTGGAGGATACCATGATACTCAAACGCTTAATCGAGTTTCTTGACAAGAACAGGATCAAGTATGTCATCATTCATCACTCGCCCGCATTCACTGCGCGCGAGGTTGCCGTTTCGGCGCACATTCCGAAAAAGGAAGTCGCAAAGACGGTGGTCGTGAAGGTGGATGGCAAGCCGATGATGGTGGTGCTGCCCGCTTCAGAGATGGTGGACTTTACGCAGTTGCGGCATGGGTTGAACGCGCAAGCAACCGTACTGGCAACGGAGCAGGAATTCAACGCGCTGTTTCCCGAGTGTGAAATCGGCGCTATGCCGCCGTATGGGAACCTTTTCAATATGGATGTCGTCGTTGCGGACTCGTTGACAGAAGATGAGGAGATCGCGTTCAACGGCGGTACCCATCGCGAGCTGATACGGATGGCGTATAACGATTTCGAGCGA
>CAYUFU010000018.1:9871-35489 GCA_964444145.1 uncultured Chitinophagales bacterium | reverse complement strand
CAAAGAGAACTACGATGCGATCAGTAGAGAAGCGGCGCTTATCGTTGCGGACAGGTTGCGGCGGAAGCCAAACCTCGTGCTCGGGCTCGCGACGGGCAGCACGCCGCTTGGATTGTACAAGGAACTGATTCGGATGCACAAGGAAGAAGGTCTCGATTTTTCTAAAGTCACGACGTTCAATCTCGACGAGTATGTCGGGTTGCCGCCGACGCATGAGCAGAGCTACAATTATTTCATGTGGAAGAATTTGTTTGACCATCTCAATATTCCTGAGCGCTCAATTTATATTCCCGATGGGATGGTGGGGGATATTGATGCGTACTGCGAATGGTATGAGGAGCGTATTCGCGCTGCTGGCGGCATTGATTTGCAAATCCTGGGGATTGGCGCGAACGGGCACATTGCCTTCAACGAGCCCGGCTCGTCGCTTGGATCTCGCACGCGTGTAAAGACGTTGTCCGAGAAGACACGGCGCGACAATGCGCGATACTTTCGGACGTTCGATGAGGTGCCGAAGTACGCGCTGACGATGGGCGTGGGAACAATCATGGATGCACGCGAGCATATTCTGCTTGCGAACGGCATCGGCAAAGCGGACGCAGTCAAAGCGGCGGTGGAAGGACCTCTCACGGCGCAGTGTCCGGCGTCGGTGATTCAACTGCATCGCGTTACGTTCGTCATTGTGGACCGTGAGGCGGCGTCCAAGTTGAGCGGAACGTATCCCGGCTCGTGGCAGTCGTCGTTCATGCTTGATCGGTAGGGTGTTATGTGGGGTGGAGGAGCGGGCGCGCGGGCGGCGGTATGAGCGCGGAGGCGTTGTCTCTTGCCACGACGCAGACTGCGTTCCAGCGGCGCAGAGGAACCTGTGGACGATGTAGTCTGTCTGCAGCCCCCAAAAATTCTCTCCACACCGCACCTGCTGATTAGAGATAACGCCGCGACGCGAAGAGCGTGAAGTTCGGCGGTGCTGCGCGGTATGTGCGGTTCATGTCGCTGTGCGTTTTTTTGCGTCGCTTGATTCCCTTTCCCTTTTTGGTTTATTTGCCGATGGAAAATTGTGCCGGTTGGTCTGCCGATTGTATTCAATCGAAAGGGAGTTGCATGAACACCTACGATTTCAATAACTACGATGACGACAATGAACCGCTGGATGATAATCGCGATGATGAGTTGCAAAAGCTGAAAGAACAATTGAGGGAGGGGTCGTCGCGCGTATCCAGCGTCGAGGCGCTCGAAGAGATCGTTGCGTACTACTGGGAGAACGAGAAATTCGAAGACGCACTGCATTTCATCAATCACCTGCTGACATATCTTCCGTACAGTGCAGAGGCATGGCAGCGCAAGGGTTTGATTCTTGCAAATCTCTTTCGCTATGAGGAGGCGATTGAGTGTTACGAAAAGGCGCTGGGGCTGAATCCCGTTGACGTGGAGGCGCTGATTAACAAAGGGATTGCTCTCGACGACATCGGCAGGCTGGAGGAGGCGTTGGCCACGTTTGAGAAGGCGCTCGAGATCGAGCCTGCCAACCTTGACGCGTTGTTCAACAAGGGGATCACGATGGAAAAGCTGGCGCGGTACGCTGAGGCAGTGACGATTTTCCAGTTCATTGTGAATGGGTATCCCTGGCATCGTGAGGCGTGGTACGAGCTGGGCTTCTGTTACGATTATCTCGACCAACCGATCGAATCGCTTCGGTGTTACGACGAACATCTGAAGCTCGACCCGTACAACTACAATGCGTGGTACAATCGCGGGATCGTGTTGAACAGGATGTATAATTATCATCGCGCCATCGAGAGCTACGACACGGCGCTCGCGATTCAGGAGAATTTCCCCGCTGCATGGTACAACAAGGGTAATGCGTACGCGAATATGGGGAGGTTGGACGATGCGATTGCGTGTTACAAAGAGACGATAAAGTTCGACGAGAAGGATGTTCCGGCGTGGCATAATCTCGGGAATGCGTACGAGGAGTTGGGCGAATATGAATTAGCGATTGATGCGTTCACACGGGCGCTCGAGTTCGATGCGAAGCATTACGAATCCTATTTTGGGAGGGGCAGTTGCTATGACGCGCTGGGACACTTCACCGCGGCGCTGCACGATTACAACAAGGCGCTTGTCCTTTGCAACGACTACGCCGAGCTGTGGTATGCAAAAGCGGATTTGTTGTACAGCATGGGAAGAAGCAATGAGGCTGCGGTTGCCTATAAGCACGTGACAAGACTGGAGCCGACCAATTGTGAAGCGTGGCTCGATTACGGCGATACGGTGCTTGAGCTTGGCTATCACAAGCAGGCATTGAAAGCGTTCGACCGAGCGGTTGAAGCGAATCCTGTCGCCGCCGAGGCATTCTATTGTCGCGGCAAAGCATTGATGCTGCTGCATAGGCCATTCGAAGCCGCAGCGTCATTCGAAAGCTCATTCCAGCTCAATCCCGATTTGCGGGAGATTTTCATCGAGGAGTTCCCCGACGCACCGACGCGGGTTGAGTTTCAAAAGCTTTTGCCGGAGTAACCAGGGGCATCTCCAATGGACGTCGCTGTTCGACGCATATCGGTTGACGAATACTACAAGATGGCAGAAGTGGGCATTCTGAAGCCGGACGAGCGCGTTGAGCTGATTGATGGAGAGATCGTTCAAATAAGCCCGATCGGCATTCGACACATGAGATGTGTCAATCGCTTTACCAAGAAGCTTGCAAAAGCAGTCCCCGACGATATTGTCGTCAGCGTTCAAAACCCGATTCGGCTGAGCGAGAGTGATGAGCCGCAGCCAGATATTGTCATCGCACGAGATGTTGGAGGCGACGAGCCGTTTCGCCCGAAGGACGTTATCCTCGTCATCGAGGTTGCGGAAACGACATATGACTTTGACCGGAAGATAAAAGTGCCGCGGTACGCTGAAGAAGGAATCGCCGAAGTGTGGCTCGTGAACTTGCCTGAAGAAACAATTGAGACGTTCTCGGAGCCAATCAATGGCGCTTACACAGTTGTGTGCGTGTATCGTGTGGGTGATACGATACGTCCACGATTGTTGCCATCGGTTGTTATTGATGTAGCAGAGATGTTAAAGGGATAAGCGATGGAAGTCGCAAGAAAACTTTTTGACAACGCGAGTTTCAGCAAGATGTCCGCCGCGGGGATTTTGCGCGAGGAGGAACATCTCGAATTGTTAGGGGGACGAATCGTTCTGTTCAGCGCGCAAGGAGTTCAACGTCGCTTCACGATTGAAGAGTATTACAAACTAGTGGACGTGGGATTGCTTGACACAGATGAGCGGGTTGAACTGATAGAAGGAGAAATTGTCCCCATGAGCCCGCGAGGTACACGTCACACGTTTATCATCAATCGAGTTAACGCACTCATGCTGTCGTTGCTGGGGCAACGAGGGGTTGTGAGCGTGCAAAACTCTGTTTGGCTCCCCGACGATTCAGCGCCTGAGCCAGATTTTGCAATACTCAAACCACGCGACGATTACGCTACACACCATCCTTCAGGTGAAGATGTTCTCTTCCTCATCGAGGTGAGTGATTCGACCGTCATGAGCGACCGCCGAGTCAAGATTCCGCTTTACGCAAAGGGAGGGATTCCACAAGTCCTTCTCAATGACATTCCTGGCAAGGCGGTGGAAAACTACACCGAACCTCGGGGCGGGCGCTTCACGAACGTGCAGCGGCTGACGACGGGAAAAGTGCGACTGGTAGAGTTTGAAGACGTTAGCATTGAAGTCAGCGAGTTGCTTGGCGAGTAACGTTTAGCACATTACGCACTGTATTCCTCCCGCTCACTCACAAGCGGGTTTTTTGTAATCATCGCAGAGGATACGTCAATCATCGCTCATGTCCCATAGCGGCGACGGAATCCCGTACAACGAGGCAGTATGGTATCTGAAAACACGAAGTACCAAGAACTCAAATCCATTTTGCGCGACATGCAAAGCGTTGCCATCGGCTACTCCGGCGGTGTGGACAGCACGCTGCTGTTGAAAGTCGCTGTAGATGTACTGGGCAAAAATGCCGTTGCGATGATTGGTCGCTCGGAAACATACCCGACGCGTGAGTTTGAAGAGGCAGTAACGATGGCGGAACGCATCGGTGCTCGCTATGTCGTTGTGAACACCGAGGAAACCGACGTCATCAAGTTTCGAGAGAACCCTGCGAACCGCTGTTACTATTGCAAAACGGAGTTATTCGGCAAGCTCGCGGACATAGCAGCGCGCGAAGGATTGCACTGGATTGCCGACGGAACAATAACGGATGACGTTGGCGACTTTCGCCCCGGCATGAAAGCGAAATCGGAGAAAAACGTCCGCTCGCCGTTGCTCGAAGCCGGCCTCAGCAAAGCGGAGGTACGACAGCTTTCGAAACTTCTCGGCTTGCCGACGTGGGATAAGCCTGCATTTGCCTGTTTGTCGTCTCGCTTTCCGTACGGCATGCACATCACGAAAGAGAATCTTAGGCGCATTGACAACGCCGAAACGCTCATGCGTGATGAGGGGTTCCGTTTCTTCCGCGTCCGCTTTCATGATGAACGAACCGCGCGCATCGAAGTCGGCGCTCAGGAAATCAATCGCCTGCTCGATGAAGATCTCCGCAGCAAAATCGTTTCGCATCTCAAACAACTCGGCTTTACGTACGTTACCCTCGATCTCCAAGGCTATCGCACCGGTTCGATGAACGAGGTGTTGCCTGTTGAGCTGAAGGCAGAATTCATGCTGTAGCGCGGATGGCTATTCTGCGGTACGCTGGAAATTACCACTCAACTGACGTTACACAAGGCGAGCACAACGACTCTGAGCGAAAAAACATGGTTGCGTAACATCAGAACTCAAGGCAAGTTCACAACTTCAGTCCCCCATGTCTTCCTCTCATGCAAGACTCGTTGTCTTAGGTACGGGCTTCGGCGCGTTCAATCTCGTTAAGAATCTCAAAGGCGATTACGAGATCATCGTCGTCAGTCCGCGCAATCATTTTCTCTTCACGCCGCTGTTGCCGAGCACGACAGTCGGCACGATTGAATTTCGCAGCATCATCGAACCGATGCGGTACGCTCGCGACGATGTGCGCTACTATCACGCCGAAGCGCTCGATGTTGATCCTTCAAACAGGCAAGTGAAATGCCGCGGCGTTACCGATTTGCATGAGTTTGCAATCGCATACGATATTCTCGTCATCGCAGTTGGCGCAGTGAGCAATACATTCGGCGTGCCCGGCGTTGCGGAGCATGCGATGTTCTTGAAAGAACTGCACGATGCACGCGAGCTGCGTCAGCGCATCATTCGCAGGTTCGAGCAGGCGAATTTACCGGGGGTAAGTGCAGAGGAGCGTAAGCGGCTTCTGCATTTCATCGTCTGCGGCGGGGGACCGACAGGCGTCGAGTTTGCCGCGGAACTCAACGACTTCATGCTCGAAGATCTGCGGAAAGCCTATCCCCATCTCGTTGCCGAAGCGCGCATTACGCTTGTTGAAGCGATGAAAGAGATTCTCGGCACGTTCGACGAAGAACTGCGGCGCTACGCAACGGAGCTGTTTGCACGGCAACGCATTGCCGTTCTTACGGAATCTCCCGTGACAAAAGTCGACGCGACAACCGTGTATCTCAAAGACGGATCGGAGTTGAAGTATGGCCTGCTTCTTTGGAGCACGGGCAACGGTCCGACAACGTTCATCGAGCACATCAACCTTCCGAAAGACAATCGGTCACGAATCATCATTGACGATTTCTTCCGGGTGAAAGGTTTTGAAAATATTTACGCGCTCGGCGATTGTTCCGTCATCGAGAGCAATCCCCTTCCCGCGACTTCGCAAGTTGCGCAGCAGCAGGGAAAATATCTCGGCAAGGCGCTCACGCGACGGGCGCGCAAGCAAGACGTTCTCCCTTTCACATACAAACATCTGGGAATGCTCGCCTACATCGGCGATAACAAAGCACTTGCAGACCTTGAAGATGTGAAGAGTCGCGGCTGGGCAACATGGCTTTTCTGGCGTTCCGCCTACCTCACAAAAATCGTCAGCTTTCGGAACAAATTCTCCATCGCTGTTGACTGGACAAAGGCGATGGTATTTGGTCGGGACATCAGCCAGTTCTGACGAGTTCTAATAGAGACAAATCCTTTGTGTTGGGGAGATGCGCTCACAGAGAGGGCTAATGTTCCCTCTGCATCTTCTCCAACGCCTCATAATACTTCTTGATCAGTTCCTGATATTCTCGCGCGTAGCCTTCCTCCATAGCCTTCTGCAAATCCTGTTGCAATCGGTTGCGTCCCTCTTGAGTGCCCAAGTCTATTTCGTTCGGAGATTTGCGAGCGACGTTCACACCGCTTTCGGCTTTGCGTTTCTTTTCGAAGTCGCGTTCACGTGCCGAGCGTTGAGAATCCAGGAGCCGCGAGAGAATGCGTTCCTGCTTCCGTATTGTTTCGGGGTTTACGTTGCCTTGCGCGAGGTCGGTTTGCACTTCGCGCATGTCTTGTGCGATGCGATTCAAATCGCCCAACATTTTACTCAACTCGCCGCTCTGTGCAGCTTCTTTGGCGAGTTGCTCGAGTGATTTGCGCACCATGCCTTGTTCCGCAGCGAGCCGCGCCATCTCCGCTTGTTGCTGCGGCGTCATGCCGCCGAGATTCTGCGTTCCTTGATTGATGCCTTGTTGTTGTCCGCTCATCTGCTGCAAGCGCTGCATGAAGCCCGCCATGCCCATGCCCATCCCTTGTCCTCCTTGCATCATCCCTTGCATTGCGCTCTGCAACTGCTGCGCGGCTTCGTTGAGCGAACCCATCGCTCCTTGTTGTTGTCCGCCTGCTTGCTGTCCTGCGCGCTGTTCGAGCGCTTGCATCGCAGAGTTCATATGCCGCAGAGCATCGCCAATTGCTTTCCCCATCTCGGGCGTTATAGCGAACGTTTTCTGCGACAGCTTCGCAAGGCCCTGCGTGATAGACGCGAGATCGCGCATGATTTCCATTTGTGCCTGCGCGTTGTCGCGAAACTGCCGCGAATTCGGATCGAGCCGCTGCGACTGATTCTTCAACTCTTCCTGACGTTTGGAAAGAGCGAGCATGTCCTGCAGTGCGCGACGCATCTCGTTCACGATTTGTCGCTGTTGGTTCTCGCGCATTGCCTGCCGCATGCTCTGCATCTGCTGCATGAACTGCTGCATCTTCTGGCGCACCCTCTGCTGATTCTGTTGCGCCTGCTGCATCTGCTGTTGTTGCATTTGCTGTGCGATCTGTTCCATCTGCTCGTCCAGCTGACTGTGCTCGAGCTCCTCCTGCGCTTGTTGCATTTCGCTCAACGGCATTTCGGTCGGAAACTCCTGCATCTTCTTCTGCAACTCGGCAAGCTCTTGTTGCAAGTGCGCAAGCTGCTCCTTCAAATCTTTTTGCTGCTGCGCCAGATCGTTCAATCTGTTTTGGTCCGATGGATTTGTTTGCTCGGTCTGCTTCTGCAATTCCTCCTGCTTCTTCATCATCTCCTCCGTGCGCTTCACCATCTCGTCAACCTTCTGCTCGATGTGAATTCGCTTCAGCAAATTCATCGTCCGCTCGATGCTGTTGCGGAAATTTTCCTCGCTGAATGTGAACTGCTGCATCGCCTGCTTCATCGCTTCGGGATTCATCTGCATCATTGCTTCCTGCATCTTCTTCATTGCCTCGGCAAACTCAGGCGAGTTCATCTCTGCCATCAACTGCTGGAGCTCCTGATATTTATCTAACGTCTCTTTCGAAAGCGTCTTCGTGTTCTCCAGCTTCTTCACCATTTCGTCGAGTGCCTTGTTCACCTCCTCCATCTTCTTCTGAATCTCTTCATACTTCTTCATCGCCTCTTCGGCTTTCTTCTGCTGCTGCCAGTCCATTTTTTGTTGCGCCTGCTTCTTCATGTCTTGGCGCAGGTCTTCAAGCTCCTTCTTCGCTTCTTCGGCTTTCTTCAACGCCTCCTTCATTCCCTCGATGCTCATCTCGTGTGTCTTCTCCACATCGGCAAACACTTCTTCGAGCGATGGCAAGCGCAGGGTGTACACTTCGCTGCGCGCAGATTTCGGTCCGCTCACATTGTCATTATCGAACACTTCGAGATAGTAGCTGACAACATCTTCAGGAACGAGATTCATCTCTTGCAGAGACCAGAAGTGGGCGATATCATATTCGTAGTTGCCGATGGAGGCAGCGTTCCTCGTCACCGAGGGGAGAGGAATGAGCGTGAATTTCTCTTCCTGCCAGGGCTGCTCGTACCGCGACTGAATCAGCTTGTACGCGAGCCGCAGCTTACTGAATCCAAAATCGTCCGTGATCTTGAAGAACATGTTGAGCTTCTGTTGTTCTGTGATGTCAATGTTCGTTCCGGGAACAACAATCTGCGCCGTCGGGTAAGCATCGGGAAGAATCTTCAGTGTGTACTCAATGGGGTCGGCGCTTGCAACGTTCTCTTTATCTTTGAGTTGAATGTGATACGTGCGCTCTTTCATCAGCGACACAAAGCCGACTGCCGTATTCTCTTCGATTGTCAGGTGCGATGCTGTCGAATCGCTGAAGATGAGTATCGCTTCTGTCAGTTCTTTGTTCGCTTCGAGAAAAAATCTGATACGCGTGCCGCGCAGTGCCGCCACGTCGCCGACATTATCATCTAGCTGACGCGCCGGAAGTTTTGCGTATGATGGAAAGGTCAAGTTCAGCCGCATCATTTTTACGATTGGACGATCGAGAACCGTCAGCGTGTATTCGTCGCTGCGAACATCGCCCGAACTCGCTTGATATATCGTCGTGGTCTTGAGGGCAGGCATTTCGTACACGAACACCCCGTTTGCATTTGCCGTGAGCGTTCGTTGCTCATAGTGAAGTTGCCCCAAGGGTTTCGAGGCGAGCGTGATCTGATTCTGCTGCTCCCCCTCGACGCGGATCGTAATCGGCACCGTTGCGCCCTTCACCACCTCTGTGTTTCCCGGCTCAATGATGAAGCGAAACGGCAGCGGCGCGGAAAACGCTTGGCTGTAATTCCACAACCGGCCCGCCGCATCGCGCAGGGAGGGAATAGTCAGAAGCATCAACGCCGAAACTCCCACAACGCCGCTGAAAATCTTTCCCCACTTTCTTGAAGAGTCAAAGCTCACTGCCGAGGAAAAATCGAGAGGTTCGATTTCCTTGCGAATGTCCTCGAACGACGCGTCAATCAACTCCGCCGAATAGAGTTGCGACGACCGTTCCTTGGCGAGCTGGAGCATGTTGACAAGCTTATCCCTGATAGGGGGGAAATGGCTTCCGATCTTCGCCGCGGTTTGCTCATCGCTTTCTCTTCGCAGCATGGGGCGAACGACAAGCCACCCAATCCAGCCTGCCGCCGTCGCAACGATCAGCCAGAACACAATTGTACGAGTGAGGATCGGCAGATAGAATATCTGCTCGACGAGCACGGCGAGCATCGTCGCGACGGCTATTGCAGTTGCGGAAACGAGAATGCCGTATAGAAGAGAAGAAGAGCGTTCCTTCTTCCGCACCTGTGCAAGCCGATCAAGCAGCTCGCTCACTATCGTTGATGTTCCTTCACTCATGCTTTCCTCACGATTCTTATTCAGTTGCTTGCGTGACACTAATCTAACAATCTTATGCATCACATTCTCACATCGAGCGGTTCGGCAAGAGTTGAGCAGCACACGCGTGATAGCTACCCGGCGTCGCGTGCGAAGTCTCGAAGTCTGCGGCGGATGACTTTCAATGTTGCAGGATTGTTGTGGAGCTTCGGCGGGCGTCGCGTTGTGGACCGGGCTGCACGGCGCGGAGCAAAACGGCATTGCTCGTCAAGGTGTTGTTGCCCTCGAGCGACTGCTTGCTGAAGAGCGAAAGATGGGCTTCATTGCGCGGCAACAAAGGCGAGTTGTCGCACAGTGCCGTTTCATTTTTGCCGTTCGCCGTGCTCGCGCTTCTCGTACTTCACATCGGCGCGAACCAATTCCGTGTACAAACTCTCCCAGCTTTTCATGAACACATCGCGCAAGCGTTTCGCTAATGACGTGCTGCATCCAACAACGCCGACGTTCCGCGCATTGTAGAAATAACTCTTCTCTGCGTTGCTCGTTCCCAGCCAGAACGATGTACGATCCACGACAAGGAACTTACAGTGCTCGACTCTTGCGTATGGAATATATCCTCCGCTCCATTCGGGAATGACGCTGAACTTCACTTCGATGTTCGGGATTTGGGAAAGCTCCTTCAACGACTTTTCGGCAGGCGTCCCCTTCTCCCAATCGGAGACGAGCAGGCGGACTTTCACGCCGCGGTTTGCTGCGCCCCGCAACGCATCGTCGAGCGTTGTGTACAGTGATTTGTCTCGCGCAAGTGTACTGTAGCCGAGAAATTGCAATGTAATTTCGCTTTTTGCTCCGTCAATCAAGCGGATGATGTTCGGCTCGTCCCATAACGCGGAATCAGGAATGAACCCGATTGGGCTGGCAGTTGGCGTGAAGGTCAGCGTGTCATTCCTTTCGATGAGAACAACATCACGCCTGTAGGCGTTGTGAGTGATGAACTTCTCGAGCAAGGTTCTGTCGTTGGTCTCTGCAAGATTCCAATCGAGATTGAAAATGTCTTGGTAGAACCGAACGGCTTCTGTATGCTTGATGCGCAGCCCCAGCTCGTGAATATGCTTCAATGCCCGCCAATCGAAATTCTGGCTGCCGAGAAAAATCGTTTCGTTGTCAACGATGAAGAATTTCGCGTGCTGAACGCCGCCGGCAAGCGTACCGAAATCAATGATGCGCACCGAGATGTTGTTCTGCCTGCCCAGCCGTTCGATTGTTTCGGGATACGTTTTCTGAAAACGCTTGTCGGCGATCAGGCGAACGGCAACTCCCCTCTTCGCCGCCGTTTCGATTGCTTGAATGATATCCTCGAGCGGTTCGCCCGCTTGGTTGGCGACGTAAAACTGCTCGATGTCGAGCGACTTCTTCGCGGCACTGATCATCTCCAGCCACACTTCCTGCGTGTTGCGAATGTCCGGATTATCCAGCGTAGTTTCAATCGGGATAGACTCGACGAGCTCGAACTGTGGTTGAGATTGTCCGATTGCCGCCAGAACAGTGCCGAGAATCAGCAATCCCACACGTTTCATGTCTATTCCTCCCATTGATGGCTGGGGTTATCGCACCAACAACATTTTTCTCGTTGCCGTCTGTCCCTCTGCAGTGAGGCGACAGAAATATACTCCGCTCGGAGTGTCGTTCGCGATCCACTCTACCGTATAGCTGCCGGCGGGCTGCTTCTCCTCAACCAACGTTGCGACGGCTTGTCCGAGTGCATTGTAGACGACCAGCGAGACGGCTCCTGTAGTATTGATTGCGTACGAAATCCGCGTGGAGGGGTTGAAGGGGTTCGGATAGTTCTGTTCCAGAGCAAAGACCAGCGGAGATGCTGATGCCGCTACGCTTGTTACGGAATCGCGCACGGTAGTGGTTAGCGAATTCATCACCACCGGGCGCGACTTGCCGCGCCGATTCCATGATGCGTACAAACTGTCGCCCCAGTGTCGTGTGTCCTGTGGATTACCGACATTCTCGTTACGGAGGAACTCGATGTATTCCTTGCTGGAAGTTTGATAATACAACGTGGCAGTCACGAGAGTCACGCTTGAAGGGAGACGGTAGCTCGTTTCGTCCCAATACTGCCCGTCGGCATACGAATAGCCGACAGGTTGCGCTTTGTGCGCGGCAAAGGTTGCGTTGGCGAACCCACGCGGCGGGATGCGGTTGTCCAGGTAGATCGTATCGTTCAAGATAAAATGGAACGAAGGACCCGGCGGCAGTTGGTATTGGGCGGCGGTTCGTTGTGTTAGCCCCGGTTTGGCTTCATAGATTTTTATCTGGCTATCATGGGTGAGCACCGCCGTCGTGAAGTTGTACGCGCCGGATTGGAACACCGTGTCTCCGCTAGACGTGCGTCCCACGATATGGAGCCACATACGTCGCCCTTCCGGATATCCCGTCGGGAGTTTGTGTCCCGTGAGATTGGTCAGGCGAACCCGCGCGAAGACCGTATCCCGGAGGCGATACGCGTATGTCTCCAGTTGTGCTGCGGTGCGCAGCAAAGAGTAGGTGCGCTGCTTCGACGCATTGAGGCGCGCTGTATCAATCCCGCTTTGCCAAAAGTCCGGGAGGATGTCTCCAAGAAATGTGTTGCCGCCGTTCATGTCATGCTTGGGGATGTCCGGTCGTTGCGGCGTGCTCGCAAGGTTTGCTCCATATCCCTGCTGGTAGGGCATGTGACACGATTGGCAATTGCCTGCGCGCCCTTGCGTTGCAAACCAACTCAGTTTCCATTCACTGTACGTGCGCTCGATCGGACCATACTCATGAGGTGATTGCGTCGTCGAGTTTGTCGCGTACAAGGGGTTGCTCACGTTATGACAGACACCGCAAAATTCTCCCGTTCGGTAAAACGTATCTACTTGAGTGGTGTGTCCCATCTGAAGTGCATCGCTAAACGGACCGCGTTTCGGATTGCGCGTCGTCTGCACGACAAACATCCCATTGCCATAGCCGGGCACCGGCGGATTGATCGTGGTATCGCGCAAAAGGGGATCTTTCATCCGATGGCAGAAGTCGCATTGCACGCCGTTAAGGTCGTTCCCTGTAAGCCCCTCTCCGGTCGGCGGTGCGCTGCGGCCCTCCAACCAGCCTGTGGGAGAGTGACAGCGAATGCAATACTCGCCTGAGCCGTTGACATATTTGTTAGCCACAGCCATCGTCGCATAGAAAAGTGGGTCACGTGCTGACTGTGCCATCGGACTGCCATGCCAATCGGAAGTAATCGTGACCGGAAATCCGGTCGCTTGGGTTTGATGACAATTCTGGCACAAGGTGTATGTCTCGAATGTCTGTACCACACCCGGCTGGGTACCCGGGAGAAAAATAGTTGCTACCGAATCGCCCGAGGCAATCGCGTCGATCACGAGCATGATGACGGCAAAGGCGGCACAGCACAGCAGCGCCCCAACAGTTATTCGTTTCATGGATTCATAACCTCTCGATTTCTGTAAATGTAGTGTGTATTGGTGTAATTGAATAGTGACCTTTCCGTACAGCAAGAAGATACGTATCCTCGGTTCCGCGATACGAGATTCGTAGCACATACGTGCTGTTGATAAGCGGTCCGATGAACATTTTTGTGCTGGCGATATCTGATGCTTGAAGGCAGGGGTTGGGGCGAATCATCCCGCCGATAGTGATCGCGATCGTGTCTGCCTTCAGCACTTGGCGAACTTGTATGCCGAATCCCACGCAGGGGTACGTCGAGGTTGTCGCCACGTCTGCGGAGAGTCCGAGTCTCTCGCCTTCGGTGAACAGAAAGATGCGGAAGAGAAACTTTGTGTCGAGTGCGCCGTCGGATTGAGCGGCGAGGGGTGATGCGCATGCCAGCATCCCGCTCAACAGGAAAGATGCAAGTGGGGAGAGTCTGTTCATGTTGGCAGCAGCGTACCAGTTTACATCCGTTTTCGGCGGTGTGTATTGGACATTCTCTTTCGCAGCGCCTTGTAATCAATCTCGCGCTTGTCGTTGAACGCCTTGATGCCCTCCCGAATTTCCTCGGCGCTCGTATGAACCGTCAGCCAGTCGCGCAGGTGTCCGATCGTCATCGTCCACGAGAGGTCGCGCCAGAAATTCAACTGCTGTTTCGTGTAGCGCGTGCATTCGGGGAGTTTGTTTACCAACTTTTCCGCCATCGCATCTACCGCCTTGTCCAGTTTCTTGCGCGGGACAACTTGGTTCACCAAACCCCACGCATACGCCTTCTTGATGGGAATTCTTTCGTTCAACAACAAGACTTCTCTCGCGCGCCTGTCGCCTATAATCAAGGGGAGCCATTGCGTCGCGCCCGCTGCGGCAACGCTTCCCCGCGAAGTTCCTGCATGGCCGATGTAAATGTCGTCCGCTGCGATTGCAAGGTCGCACGACATTTGCAACTCATTCCCGCCGCCGACCGTGATGCCGTTGAGACGTGCGATCGTCGGCTTGCCGAGATTGCGCAGGCGCTCGAACGTTTCCATGAACACACCCATCCATTTGTAAAAGTCGTTCGGCGTTTCGAGAAAATCCTCGTTCCACTCTTTCATATCGGCGCCCGTGCAAAATGCTTTGTCACCTGCTCCTGTTATAATGAGCACCGCGACGTCATCATCCCACGCCGCATCCTGAAAAGCGGTCTGCAGTTCTTGAAGCGTCTCGAGATTCAGGCAATTGTACACCGCGGGACGATTGATGGTAATGGTTGCGCGCCAATTCCCCTTCGTGTAGAGAAGGTTGTTGAAGGAAAGGTCTTTCTTGCCGACGTATGCCATTGTCTAATGAAAAACTGTGCACGAAGCGAAGGATATTGAACTCAGGACGCGGTTTCACCAATGAATACCGTCACCACGTCGGCCGCGAAACTCATCAAATCTCGCGCAACGGCTTTCCCCTCTTTCGATGCGAGCGCCGCATCCATCTCTTCTTTGTTGTCCCAAGACATCTCGCACATCAAGTGGAATTTCGTTTCACCGATCGGTGCGCCAGTTACTCTCGTGATTTCGAGCCTGCGGAGATTCGGATATTGCTTCACCAGCGGCGTGTGGATCTCGAAATAGTGCTTGTCGAATTCGGCAACGTCGCTCGGTTTGCGGTACAGGGCAATTAACTTTGTCATAGACCATCCTTGTGAGGTTTGTACTGAAAGAGAAACTGAATCTACGCCAACCAATATATCGAAAAGGCTTGTGAGTTTGAAACAAGCGACCGTTACGGCGACAGCACGTGGCTAAAAATATTGTGCACATGAACACTATTGTGCACCTCATGCTCTGGTACGTTACGTTTCTCACTCGACAACCTGCGGAATTCATATTGGTACTCAAGACTTCGTTCCTCACGTGATGCAGGCGCACGCGTTACCGATGATGGCACTTATGTTGCGAGGGTAATCGTCCCATAAATTTCGCTTCATATCAACTTCCGGCAATGAATGCCGAACGAGGAAAGCCATGCAAAACCACACACGACCGACGCGCATCGTGTTGGTGGGGGACGAGGGGAATGGCGACGAATTCAACGAACTCTTGCACACCGCAGGGGCGTTTCATTTCGAATTGCACCATGCACATGATGCAGAAGCACTTCACGCGCTCGGAAGCGACTTCGACGTGTTCCTTCTCGATTTGTCGCGCTGGGCAAGCAACGGGCTGGCATTACTACAACGCGTGCGCGATGAGTTTTCGAATGTACCCATCATCGTCATCGTTTGGAAAGGTGCAGAGGTCATACGACAGCAAGCACTCCGGCTCGGCGCAGCCAAAGCCCTTGTGAAGGAAATGCTTGATGCCGCCGCGTTCGCTGAAGCCATCGCGGCCGTCACGGGGCGCGCAGCAGATGAGGAGCTTCAGCAGCAGCGATTGTTGGAGCACGCACTCAACGTCTTACAGCACTATCCTCATACCTCCGAAGCTACACTCGTGGTGCAGCCGCCGGGCATCAAGCCGCTTTGCGAAGCCATGCCCTCCAAATTTCTCGAGCTGACGAAAAGTTACGGCAACCTGTTGGGCCTCGCGCTGAGGCGCACCGAAAGCGGCATCCGCTTCAATGGGTACAGCGTCTCGCGCCGCTTGCAGTTTCTCGCATCCGACCTCGGCGCGTTGCACGCGGGCGTGTGGGATGTAATTGATATGCACAAAAAAGCCATCGAGCGCGAGTGGGCGCCGAACACGCTGCAAAGCCATACAAGCCACAGAATCCTCCTCGAGCTGATCAGCGACCTCGTCTCGTACTACAAACACTCAGACTACGTACACGCGTAACGGAGATAACGCATGGTTTCCATTACCACATCACCTATTGACATTGCCGCCACCGTCGCGTTCGTCACGACAGCGCGAGCCGATGGCGTTGACGTTTTTGTGCACACCGTGCGCAGCCACTCGCACGGCAAGCGCGTCAGCGCAATCGAATTCACCACCGACCTCGCGCAAGCACGGGAAATCCTCTCCGCAATCGAGCGAACACTGAGAACGAGATGGCCGCTCGAAAACGTCGCGTTGATTCAACGCATCGGGGTTATTTCTGTCGGACAAGCGGTGTACGCCGCGGCGGTTTCCAGCACAAGCAAACGCCACGCACTCGAGGCGTGCCACTATGCAATCGAAAGCATACGCTCGACCATCCCCGTGAAAACGCGCGAACGCTTCGAGGAAGGACTCGCGTGGTACGTCGGTCAGCACGATGTTGACGTCTGCGGTCTGGCCACATGAACAACAGAGGAGGAAACAGTGCGACAAAAAGGCGGAAGACATTCCGCCTTTTTTGTTGCTAGTCCATGCACCTCACACCGCCTCCTCATCTAATGCTATTGTTTGGGGCTGCTGACGGGCTACAGCGTCCATAGAGTGTGCTGCGCCGCGGGACACTGCCTGCATCGTGGTGAGTGTGGCGGCATGCCTGCGCTCGTGCCGCCTTCCCGCAATCTGCCAGCATGCCGAAACCTGTTCTGTGCACGAGCCTTTTTTTCTTGCTTGCATCCTCCCCGACAACTAAATTGAACCCATCCAAAACAAGGAGCAAACAATGGCAAACATTTTCGCTGTGCACTGGAATGAACAAGAACTCAACGCCCTCATCGAGCCGCTCGTGAAGGCAAAGCACAACGTACGCGGGCACTGGAGTCAGCAATCCAACGCGGCGATGAAAGAACTTCCCGACGTGCTCGTCATCTCGCTCGATCGTTTACCCTCGCACGGCAAAGCCATTGCCGAATGGATGTGGGAAGCGAAAAAGCGGCAACACATTCCCATAGTTTTCGTTGGCGGCGACAAAGAGAAGCTCCCCTCCTTCAAGACAAAATTTCCCAAGGCGAAATTCTGCTCAGCAGGAAAGCTCCTCGACACAATAGAGAAGCTCACGAAAAAATAATCCACACACACTCACATCTGTAATCATAATGAACCTTCTCAAAGGCATCTTGCTCGCGCTGCTCGTTGTTTTGCTCGGCGCGCAATTCATTCGTCCAGAAAAAAATCTTGGCAACGACAACCAAGCCAACGATATCGCGCGCACATTCCACACGTCTGCCGAACTGCAGTCTATCCTCAAGGTCTCATGCTATGACTGCCACAGCAACACAACGCACTATCCATGGTATGCGGAAATTCAGCCTATCGGTTGGTGGTTGAAGGGTCACATCGAGGATGGAAAGAAAGAGTTGAATTTTTCTGAGTTCGGCGCCTACAGGCCCCGTCGGCAATTTCGTAAGTTCGAGGAAATTGTAGAGATGGTAAAAGAGGAGGAGATGCCGCTGCCTTCATATCTGCTTGCTCATCGCGACGCAAGACTCTCGCAAGAACAGAAAGATCGCCTCATCCAGTGGGCGACCGACATGCGCGACACAATGTCCGCCATGTACCCGCCCGATAGCCTCACGGGAAGAAAAAGGTAACGATCCGTCGAGAGGTGAGAGCAGAATGAACTTCACCACGAAACAGTGCCACAGGGTTTTTTCAACGCTCTGTTAGCGCTCCAGCATGAATGCTTTCCAACCACCGCTCCGCATCAATCGCGGCGGCGCAGCCCGAACCTGCAGCGGTCACCGCTTGCCGATAAACGGAATCCGCAACATCGCCGGCGGCAAACACTCCAGGCACATTCGTGTACGTGCTCTTGCCCTTCGTGATGAGATACCCGACCAAGTCCATTTCAAGCTGACCTTTGAACAGGTCGGTGTTCGGCTTGTGCCCAATGCCCATGAACACACCGTCGGCTTTCATCTCGCTGCTTAGTCCCGTCTTCACGTTTCGCAAACGAACTCCCGTTACTGATTTTTTTCCCTCCTCAGCTTTGCCGAGGATCTCCTCTACGACCGAATCCCACACGAACGCGATCTTCGGATTGCTGCGCGCCTTGTCCTGCATGATCTTCGATGCGCGCAGCTGATCGCGTCGATGAACGATAGTTACCTTTGATGCGAACTTCGTGAGAAAAGTCGCCTCTTCGATTGCCGTGTCACCGCCGCCGACAACAACCACTTCTTGATTTCTGAAGAAGAAGCCGTCGCAGGTCGCGCATGCGGAAACGCCGTAACCCATGAATTCCTTTTCCGATGGCAAGCCGAGCAGCTTTGCCGAAGCGCCGGTTGCGATGATCACTGCATCAGCCGTGTACAGGTCGTCGTCTGCCCAAAGTGTAAAGGGGCGTTGGGAGAAATCCACTTTGGTGATGAGCTTGTAAATGGATTGTGCCCCGAAGCGATGCGCTTGCGCGCGGAAAATTTCCATCAACTCCGGACCCATTATCCCGTTCACAAAGCCGGGGTAATTTTCAACTTCTGTGGTGATCGTGAGTTGTCCGCCAGGCTGAATTCCTTCGAAGACGACCGGACTCAAGTTCGCCCGCGCCGTGTACAGTGCGGCGGTGAATCCTGCCGGACCTGAACCGATGATGATGAGTTTGTGATGCATTCGTTTCTCTAAATTGAGACGCTTTCGTATGTGCTCGTGCAAGCGGTATCGCGTTACACTGTGATGTCCATTTCACAGAGGTACGTGAGCGGAGCGAGCCGTCTCGGGCACCGAAACGATACCGCTTCCGTGATGATCCGTTGGATGCAGTCAAACCCGGTTCGGGTCATCATGAGAAGTGTGAGCTGTGAGCAACTTCTTCGCTGCGCTCAGAACCGCTGACACATTTCGTTGAAGCCCGGAGAGTTTCGTTCTTTTCATCGGACTTCCTTTGAACAGCCGCGTGAACTCCGCCTGTGTCATCTCTTTCCACTCCTCGAGTTTCGGCGCAACATGCGATTCACGCGGCGCGAAGCCTCGTTCGTTCGTTACGGCAGAAAATTTCTGATTCCACGGGCATACATCCTGACAAATGTCGCAGCCGTAAATCCAATTCTCGAACTTCTCGGCTACGGCAGAGTCAAGCTCGCCGCGATGCTCGATGGTAAGGTACGAGATGCACCTGTTGGAATCAACGACGTACGGCTCGACGATGGCATTCGTCGGACATGCTTCGATGCAGAGTGAGCATGTGCCGCAATGATCCGTCGCCGGTTCATCGTACTCCAGCACGAGGGTTGTGATGATCTCGCCGAGAAAAACCCACGAGCCGATGTCTTGTGTGATGACATTCGTATGCTTGCCGATCCACCCGATGCCTGCTCGCTCCGCCCAGACTTTGTCCATGACCGGTCCGGTATCAACGTAGTAGCGCCCGTCTGCCTCGGGAAATTCTTTCTGCATCCAGCTCCAAAGTGCCTTCAGTTTGTCCGTCACGATGTCGTGATAATCATCGCCCCACGCGTACCGCGAGATTTTTCCGATGGTCGTGTCGTTTGTATGCTGCTGCGGTGTGTAGTAGTTGAGCGCGACACAAATAACCGACTTTGCGTTGGGGACAATCGCACGCGGGTCGGTTCGTTTCTCGACATTCCGCTCCATCCAATCCATCGTCGCGTGAAAGCCGCGATGCAACCACGCGCGCAAGTGCGTTGCCTCTTCATCAAGCGGCTCCGCGCGTGCGATGCCGACTTTCGTGAAGCCGATTTCGCGCGCTCTGGTTTTTATTGCTTGTGCGGCGGTCATCGTGCATCCAATCGTTCGATTAATACACCAAAGGAACGTAAGAGTATCCGAGCGTTGACAGCACCGAGAGCCTTCATCACTCTGCCTCATTCCACTGCAACAAGAACGGTATCTCCCAGTACCTTGACCTGGTACGTCTTTACCGATCCACTACCCGATGTTGCTTTTCCTGTTTCCAGTGAGTACGTCCACCCGTGCATCGGGCAAGTAATCTCAAGTCCGTTCAGCTCCCCTTTATGAAGCATAGAGAAATGTTGATGGGCGCAGACGTTATTGATCGCGTAGAGCTTCCCTTCAACCTTAAAGAGCGCAATCTCCTCGTCCGCGATGCGAATGAATTTGGCTCGACGCTCGTGAAGCTCGGAAAGGCGCGCGACGTTGACAAATGTGCTCATCGCAGGGGTGCGGCTTCGATTGCGACAATACCTTTGTCGGTTCGTTGCACGCGGCAGGTTTGATGTGTTGCGTCGTGCTCGAAGAAAAGGGTCCAATTGCCGTCAACAGCTTCGTTCAAGATTCGGCGTTTCTCTTCGAGCGTCACCAGGGGACGCAAGTCATAGCCCATGATCCACGGGAGCGGGACGTGTGCAATCGTCGGCATCAGATCGGCAACATACAGGATGGCATGTGTTCCATCCGAGATAAGCGGCGCCTGCAATGCAGTGGTATGCCCGTTGCAGATGCGGCAGGAAACGCCCGGAAGAATTTCGCCTTCACCTTCGGTGAAATGCAATTGACCATACTCGTAGAGCGGCATAAAGTCGTCGGGGAAGAAACTGGCGCGGTCGCGCTCGGTTGGCTTCTGCGCCCACTCCCAATGTTCGCGTTGCACATAGTATCGCGCGTTTGGAAATGTCGGCTTCACGCGTCCGTCGCTATCGTTGAATGTCGAGCCGCCGCAGTGATCGAAGTGAAGATGGGTGAGGATGACATCGGTGATATCGCCGGCGGCAAGATTCAGCGTACCCAAGGAGGCGAGCAAATTGTTTTTGCTGGAGTCAATCTTGTAAATCGCCGTGAGTTTCTCGTTCATCTTCGAGCCGTTGCCGTCGTCAATCAAAATCTTCCTGCCGTTGCCGATGAGCAGCAGCGCGCGCGAGGCCATCGGGATGCGATTCTTTTCGTCGGGAGGAATTGCTTTCTCCCACAAGGTTTTCGGGACGACGCCGAACATCGCGCCGCCATCGAGCGCGAAGGTGCCGGTTTCTATTGCATATAACTCGTAGCAGCCGATTTTCATTTTGCAAGTGTTCTTCTATTACAGCAACGTTCATGAAACAAAACAAGGTCGGCTCTCCCAACAGAAAACCGACCTTGAACACAATCTCAACGAGGCATCACGCCGTCTTGCGGAACCGTGATGTCGCTTCGCTCAACGGAGGAAACTCTCGATCGGGATGCAGGAGAGTTGCACGCTCGAAGAGTTGCTCTTCCGTCTCGACATGGTTTGGATCGGGGACGCAGCAATCCACCGGGCAGACTGCGGCGCATTGTTCCTGATCGAAATGCCCGACGCATTCTGTGCACTTTTCCGGCACGATGTAATAAAAGTCATTCGAGATCGGTTCGTACATTTGCCCGCCGTACTCGAATTGCACCCCGCCCGCGTAGATGGCGGTGTTCGGGCATTCCGGTTCACACGCTCCGCAGTTGATGCATTCCTCAGTGATGAAAGTTGCCATGGAGATCTTCCTTCAATAATGGTAATCGTTCGATGAGAGATTATTCAAAGTCAATAACCGGGATCTGTCGTTCGTCGAATATTCGTTTCTCCTGGCGCCGCAGCGCCTCCGCTTGTTCCCGGCAGAGTCGGGTCTGCTCCCGTAACTGTTCGAGCTTGATACCGTGATAGAGAGTCGGATAGTGATTGAGTTTCTGGAGTCCCTTTTCCAGTTGACTCGTCGCCCCCTTCACGTTGTTATTCGAGAGATGATAAAAGCCGACGGCAGTCTGAATCAAACCCTGGAAGAACAACCTGCGTTCGTCTCGTGTGTCGCACCAGAGTTCCTCCCACACGTCGTGCGCTTCGAAAAAATTCCGACGGTTGAACTCCACTACACCTTGCAGAAACAGGTCATTCATCTGAATAAAACGTAATGAATGTACGCGGGAATTGCAAGCAGCACTTTTGACCTGAATTCCGATATTGAAATCTCACGCAAAGACGCGAAGGCGCGAAGAATGAAAGAGAAGAAGAACATGTTGTTTGCAGAAGTTCTCAAAACATTTCACCAATTCGGTGAATTCTCCTTTCCAGAAAATTCTCATTACAACTTTGCGGCTTTGCGACTTTGCGTGAGGCTAAATCGGATTTCAGGTTTGGAGATTCACAGATTCCACCAGTAGCTCACTTTCAAGAGCAGCACGTTCGCCGGCGGTGTGCGAAACGTCGTACCGAAATCACTTCCAAACGAACTGAAGTAGTTTCCGTTATTCCCATTGCGCGCCTGCGACCAGACGAAGAATAGCGTACTGCCTGGGACGTATTCCCACCGGAGTACAAGATTGGTGTTGAGTGCTTGCGAATTGAAATCGGGATTGATGACGGGAGTAGGCAATCCTAAGAACTCGGACGTACCGAGAAGCCCGCGAAAATTCTCGTAGTGCCCTTTTGCGAGGAACACTTGCGCGTAGAGTTGAAGTGTTAACTCGCGCGTGAACGTGATATTGTTGCGAAGCGTGAAACTGACTTCGTCGGTTGTTCGGTCTGCGAAGACGCTGAGAATCCTTCCGGCGGGGAACATCGCCGAGGTCACCTGTCTATTCTCCACCCACGCCTCTTGGTTGCGGACGCGGTTGAAGCCTGCAATCAGCTCGAACTCCATCCAAGAAGTTGGTCGCACCAACAAATCGGCGAGAGCTCCCCACTCAAATTTACGTCTGCTATCCCAGCCCGCATGCAACTTCTGCGTTGCAGCGACATCCTTACGCGCGTCGGTCTCGACGCCGATGTTCAGCTTGACCACCGAGGGTCGCGCGTATAACCCATTGCCACGCGTTTCACGGTCGTCGAATTTTCCGACGTCCGCGCTGAGGCTGACATTCAACTCCCAATAGTTCGTGAAGATGATGGTGGAGCTTAGGCTTGCCTCGCGAATGAGATTCGCCTTGTCGAAATTCTCACGCTCGTGCAGGAACAGCGTGATTCTATAGCTGCGAACAACCTCTGCGGGCGCGTCCTCTTTGTACGTACAGAACGCGACGCCGCCCCAATCATTCGGGCGTCGGAAGAAACCGACGTCGTTGATGTTGAATCCCTTCGATGTGAAATCTATGCTCAAGGACCAGAGCCAATGCTCTGCAGCGATGCGAGAGAAATTGACAACCCCCGCAGCGCCGAGACCCCGGCTTCTTCTTCCGTCCAGCAGATTGTCGGCATGCGTGAGTGAGAGAAACCCATCGAGCTGATATGTGCTCGTATCGAATTTGAGGTTCCAGTCTGCTCCGGCAGTCAGAGCGGGGAGCCGCTTCTCTTTTGCAGTGGAGGTGAGAATCAGCCCGACGAGCGAATTGTCGAGCACGTCTTGGCGGACGCGGAGGACGTTGTAGTGTGAAAACGGCTCGATAATCTGTTCTGCAGTGGTGCCGTTGGAATCGGCAACGGTTGCGCGCATTTCTTTGGTGAACGCTTGCAGCGCGCCGAGCGATGTGCCGCTGTTTGTTTTACCCGACAGTTTTGCTGCACCGAGTATCGTTGTCGCAAGTGGCACATCGAGAATTCTTCCCTTGGGAAGAACACTCACCTCATCGGGCGATAGCCCGCGGCCGATGCGGCGCGAATAGAACATACCCGGACCGAACTCATCGCCGAACGTCGTGAAGCGAATGATCTGCGTTCCCTCGATGAAAAATGGGCGCTGCTCCGGATAGAACGTTTCGAATGTGGAGAGATTGAGAACCGCCGGGTCTGCTTCGACTTGACCGAAGTCGGGGTTGACCGTCGCGTCGAGAAGAAAATTGTTGGAGAGCGCGTACTTGAAATCGAGCCCCGCATCGCCGCTAAACTTGTCGACACGTTGCACCGTCGGTTTCTCGGGACGCCAGTCCTGCTTGCTGACAATGAACGGAAGCAACTCCACGCGGTGCGGTGCAGGCACGTTGTGCAAGCCGACGAGATGTCCGAATCGCGACACAAATCCGCTCTGGCTTTTTGGGCGATGCACCCATTCGGCGCGCTCATTTTTTCTGCTTATCGTTCGCACGAACGTCACGCCCCATTCTTCGATGTCGCTTCGGTAACGAAGGACGCTTAGCGGAATCCGCACCTCCGCCGACCAGCCATTGGGTAGCAATTGTGTTTGCACGTCCCACACCACATCCCAGGAATCATCCTCGCGATTGCCGTCTTCGTACTGCAAAATGTCCACCTTCACCCCCGCCGCATTGAATGTGAACTCGTAACAGTTTTGGTGGTCGTGAAACGCGTCGAGACGAATCGAGCCCCAGTCCGATTCGATTTCGTTGTCGCGCCTCGTCAATCGTGCGACGATTTTCTCCGGCTCCGAGTCCAGAAACATGCAGCCGAAATAGAGATTGGCATCATCATACAGCACGCGGATTTCCGTTTGCTCGGAGGCAGGTTTGCCTTCGTCGGGATCGCGTTGCGTGAAATCTGTCGCGGGTCGAGCCAGAGTCCATTGCTCGTCATTGAGAAAGCCGTCAATGGTCGGCGCGCGCGCAACGCGGACAGCGTGCACTTGTTTCGGGCTGTCGCCCGCGAACACCACCTGAACGCATGTTGCACAAAGAAGTAGCGAGAGAGTTTTCATTTTGGTGTGATGTGTGAGTGGTTCGATAAATGAACGATTTCCGGCGGAAGGTACGTTGTCCATCGTATGCGATGTCACTCGAGACCACAAGCGGTTCTCTCCATGAATGACGTGCAGCACCTCCCCCATTGTTGTTGCAGCAAGCGGGTTGAAACAAGTTAGTGTTTTGCGTATCATCTTTCCAGCCCAACCGACCACCTGCTGTACTGTTGAGATTCCTGTTTCTTCCCTCATCATTGTTCAATTTATAGACAAGACGCGCTATGTGTTCACCCTGTAAAGGTCTCTTCATTGGACTGCTTTCCCTTGCCATGCCCTTCACCGCGTTGGCAGGAGAAAGTAACGAACGCGCCCGTGAGAATACTGGCTCGCTCTTTTCAAGCGCCGATGCAGAAACTGTGAAAGTGAACAGACTGCTTGAGTATGCGTTCGCGTTGTCCGGCAAAGGCGATTTGACGCTGTCTCGCGTATATGCAGAGCAATCGCTTACCATGTCGCACGCGCTCAGACGAACGCGCAGCGCTGCTGAAAGTCATTCCTTGCTCGCGCACATTTCCCGTTGGCAGGGTCCGAAGTCGAAAACTCAACAGCATGCAGATAGCGCCCTTGCGCTTTTCAAGATTCTTGAGGACGAGGTGGAGTATGCGCGTGCGCTGCGCTTTGCCGTCTCTGCGCATCGCAGGGACTGGCCCCTTCATAGGCGAAGAGAAAGCGTGGAACGCGCTCTCGCGATTTTTGCACGGCATGACTTGCACGCTGATATCGTTGAATGTTCCATCGAGCGATCGCTCATGGATTCGGACCTCAGCGTCCGCATGCAGATTCTACGGGAGGCTATACGCCACGCTGATAGTATCGGGTACGAGCGAGGGATGATGCGAGCCCTCAGCCACGCCGCCTACGTGCACGCCCGCACGGGTGAATATGCTCAAGCGCAGGGGTTGCTGGACCGCGCGTTCGACATTGCGCTTCGCGTAGGCAACCCGCTGGATGGTGCCGATGTGCGTTCTGATCTTGCACGAATTTTCGTGTACCAGCACCGACCTGACACCGCAATCAGACTTCTGCGCACAGCAATGAGGACGTTCGATGCCGCCGGTGCCCGTGTCTATACGCGGTATGTCCTCCTCCGCATGGGAGACGCCTATGCGGAGAAAGGTGAAATGGGAGCTGCAATGGCAAGCTGGCGGCGTTCGGCGAGCCTCGCACAGGAGTTGTTCCCCGACGAAGTTGACGAAGAGGTGGCCGACCAGACGCGGTTCGACTTCGA
>CAYUFU010000018.1:0-9771 GCA_964444145.1 uncultured Chitinophagales bacterium | reverse complement strand
TGTTCCCCGACGAAGTTGACGAAGAGGTGGCCGACCAGACGCGGTTCGACTTCGAAAAACGAAAACAGCAAGAGCAGGCGCATCACGACGAGTTAGTGCAGCGGAGGAATTTCTTTGTGGCTCTCTTCAGTGGCGCCGTCATTCTCCTGGCTCTTCTTCTGGCAGGTTTTTTCAAGAGACATACAACCGTCAAGCTGCTCGCTGCAAAGAATCAAGTTATACAGCAACAAAAAGATCAGCTGGAATCACGCCTCAGAGAATTGCAAGCAACGACCGCTGCGCTTCAACGGAACCTGATTGAGTTGGACAGAACGAAGATGGAGTTGTACGAAGCGAATGCAAGGCTCGAACAGAAGGTTGTGGAGAGAACGACAGAGTTGTCTCTCAAGAACAAAAAACTGAAAGAAGAAACGAGGGAGCGAGAGCAACTCCAGCAACTCATCTCGCATTCGCAACGGATCGAAAGCCTCGGTACTCTCGCCGCCGGCATTGCGCACGACTTCAATAATATTCTTGCAGTCGTCAACTCGCACGCGTCGTTGCTGAAAACGAATGCTGCCTCGAACGAAGATATGCAAAAACGCGTCGAGGCGATTCTCCGTGCCGGCGAACGCGGCGCCGGTTTGGTACGTCAGCTCCTCGCTCTTGCGCGCAAGGAAACCATAGGCAGAGAGCCCGTGTACTTCAATGACGTTGTTGTCGAGCTGAAACAACTTCTTACCGATACGCTTCCACTGAACATTACCCTCGATCTCGATCTCAGCGATTCCGTGCATCCGATCCTTGCAGAAAAAACACTCATCCATCAGGTGCTCCTGAACCTGTGCGTGAACGCCCGTGATGCGATGCCGGGCGGAGGCCGGTTGACGATAGCGACAACGATGGTGACCGGAAGAACCCTTGCAAAGCGTTTCGATGCCGCAACCAACATGCACTACGTTGCCTTGCGCGTTGACGACACGGGAGTGGGCATGGATGAAGAAACGCGGCAGCGCCTCTTCGAACCCTTCTTCACGACGAAAGGAGAGGGGAAGGGCACTGGCTTGGGATTGGCTGTCACACAGCGCATTGTCCGGATGTATAATGGCTTTGCGGAAGTGCAGAGCGCTCTGGGACACGGCACGAGCTTCACGCTGTATTTTCCTGCGATGCAATTGCAGCAGACCGTCGAAGAGAACATGACGAGTCTTGAGCGCGAAATCGAAGGCGGCAGCAAGACCATTCTCCTCGTTGAAGATGAAAAAGAACTCCTCGCGATGCTCCGCCTTTCATTGGAAGAGAAAGGGTATCGTGTGCTCAGCGCGACGAACGGCAGCGACGCAATTGCCATCGTGGACAAGATTGGGCATCGCATTGATCTTCTGCTTTCAGACATCGGTTTGCCGGGCATTGATGGAGTTCGCGTCTATGAACACGTGAAAGCGGCGGCGCCGAACATCAAGCCGTTGTTCATGAGTGGGTTCTTCGACGAAGGTCAGTCGGAGCGGCTTCGCACCTTGGGGGTGTTTGACGTGCTCGAAAAGCCGTTTACGATGGCAGAAGCCTTGGTGCGTGTTCGAGAGGTTTTGTCGCGGACTGTGCCTGAACAGAAGACGTTGAATGTGCGGTGAAAACGGAGAGCGATTCGATGCTCTTTGTTGACGCGGGTGTTTGTTCTCTACACACTCTGCGATCGCTCGCTGCATATGACGATTCCTGAGAGGATCCCGATCAAGAGTCTGTCCTACGAAAGGGTTTGAAGCACACACCCTTTTTTCCTATCTTCATCTGCACATTTTTGCCTCAAATCCCAACCACGTGCACCCGATCAGGAGCCTCACAGTTGAGAGAGTATAAGCTTTTTATCAACAACGAATTTGTTGACGCTGCGGACAAGCGAACGTTTCCGAGCATCAATCCATCGAATCAAGAAACGGTTGCAACCATTGCCCGCGCTGCTGCAAGCGACGTGCACAAGGCAATCGCTGCCGCACGCGACGCATTCGACAACGGACCGTGGCCCCGGATGAGTCGCGACGAACGCGCAGCGCTCCTCAAAGCCATCGCCGACAAGATCAAAGAAAACAAGAAGCTCCTGACCGAACTGGAAGTTGCCGACTCCGGTTCGACCATTCGCAAGGCAGGGGAAGACATTTACCTCAGCTCGCGCAACCTGGCGACATTCGCCGAGCTTGGCAAGACTGATCTTGACGAAGAGCTAAAAGATGTATCCAAGCCGGGGTTGTGGAGGAATGTGTTGTTGCGCGAGCCTATTGGTGTTGTTGCCGCAATCATTCCGTGGAATTTTCCATTGAAGATGGCAGTATGGAAGTTGGGTCCGGCGCTGGCAGCAGGGAACACCGTTGTGCTCAAACCCTCGGAGGAGACATCCGTTTCGATCATGGAACTCGCAACGATGATTCAGAATCTGCTGCCCAAAGGAGTTCTGAACATCGTAACAGGCTTCGGACCCGAAGCGGGCGCCGAGCTGGTCAACTCGCCGCTGGTTGACAAGATCGCATTTACCGGCTCCACGATGACCGGGCAGCTCATTATGCGCGCCGCTGCTACCACGCTCAAAAAAATCACCCTCGAGTGCGGCGGCAAGTCCGCAAACATCGTTCTCGACGACGCCGATTTGAGCATCGCCGTGGATGGCGCGATGTACGCGATATTTTATCATGCAGGACAATGTTGCGAGGCAGGAACGCGCTTGCTGCTACCGAATGCCATCGCCGACGACTTCATACACATGCTCGTCGAAAAAACGCGTCGTATCAAAGTCGGCGACCCGATGCTGCCGACGACGGACATGGGTCCGGTCGTCTCGAAAAAGCAATTCGATCGCGTCATGAGCTATATCGCACAAGGCAAACGTGACGGAACATTGCTGACCGGCGGAAGCACACCATCGGCGCCGGAATGCGCACGCGGCTTTTTCATCGAGCCGACGATCTTTGATCGAGTGAACAACAGCGCAACGATTGCCCGGGAAGAAATCTTCGGTCCCGTGCTTTCGATCCTTCGCTACAACACCATAGATGAAGCTATTGCAATCGCCAACGACTCCATCTACGGGCTCGGCGGCGGCGTTTGGTCGAAAGACGAGGAGCGGGCAATGTATGTCGCGAAACGCTTGCGCAGCGGGACGGTCTGGATCAACGAGTGGCACTTGCTCAGCGAACGTGCGCCCTTCGGCGGGTACAAGCAGAGCGGCATCGGACGCGAGTTCGGGCTTGATGGCTTGAAGGAATACACCGAAGCGAAACACATTCACATTGATGAGATCGGCGTGCGAGAAAAGAAAACGTGGTACGACGTCGTCGTGCCGAAAGCGTAACACGCAAGAGAACGAATCACCAACATCCCACAACAGATAGGAATCACCATGAAGACACTGCTTTCTCTCCTCACGCTTGTCGCGTTCCTGCTGACGGGCTGCGGCGAAGAAAAAATGGCGCCCGTGCCTCTCGGCGAAATGAAGGAGTACAAGGACCCCGTTGACGGATGGGCGATCAGCTACCCCGCAACGTGGCCCGTTCAACTTGCGCAGGCAGGCCAACGCGCGCGATTCTACAACGACCAGGGCGTTGATTTGCGATTCAGCGCGCCGAACGAACCCGGCGTCAACGGCGTCGAGATTTCGATTGATGTGATCAAAGGCTCTGATATCGCAGGGTTCGCCGCCAAAGATATCGCTCAGATGAAAGCTAATCAGTATCAAGTGCAAAGCGAAGAGCAGATTGATGTTGGCGGCGTGCAGGCGACGAAAGTGAAATACGCGGCAAACTGGGGTAAGAACAGCATCATCTATGGTCATTACATCTACGTGCCCAAGGATTCGATCATGTATAAGCTCGGGTTTAATGGGTTCGAACAATTCTACGACGCGTATGCCGCGATCTTCGACGCATCACTAAAATCGTTCAAGCCCGCAAAGCCGAAAGAGCCTGGCGCGGATGAATCGCTGCCGGCAGAAGATTTCGATACCTTCAACGGGCGATCGTTCTCGTTCGATTATCCGACCAACTTCAACTCCACGAATCCATCGAAAGGAAAGTTCGAGGAGGTCGCCGAGGTCCGTAACAGCAAGCGGCTCGATTGTTCGGTGCGCTTCGATGTGTTCGACGCAAAAGGGCTCACGCTCGACAAAGTGTTCGAGCAGAACAGAGCATCCTTCCGCGGCGCATCGGCTGGCAGCGCGACGGTCGGTGGGCAGCCGGCGAAAACGCTGTCATACTCCGCGACGAAAGACGTGATGCGCAAATTCTATTTCATCGTGCGTAACGGAAAAGTCATTCGCATAACGACCGACTGGTACAAAGGGCACAGCGCGGCATACGATGCGGCGTACGCCAAAGTAATCGGGTCGGTGAAATTCAAATAGTGCTCCGTTCGAGAATGTTGCATTGAGTCACCGCATCGCGCTGGTGCCGTGTGGTGGCTCAATGGTGTTTTTAGGAGAAGGAGTCCCATCATGATGCCGGTGTCACGGGCGCGGCATGCCGCCAAGAGCGACACCGGAGTATTGCCCTACACCTTCAGAGCCTGTGTGAGAATCATGTAGAGTACACCCCAGTGTCGCTCTGGCTCGCAAAATGAGCGACTCTGGAGAATCGCTCTACATGGCGAAGTCGTTTGCACACAGGCTCTTCAGGAAGAGATGTTGAGTTCAGAGAAACCATACCGTTGCACCACGTCAGTGAGGAGACAACTCATGAAACATCTTATCGTACTCACCTTCATCGGTCTTTTCGTTGCGCACGCGCAGGAACGCAAGGCGCCGCTCAGTCCGCGCGATTCGGTATTCCTGCGTCTCGATACCAACGTGGTCTCAGTCAATTACGGTCGTCCTTCGATGCGCGGCAGGAGAATCATGGGAGCGCTCGTGCCGTGGTACAAAGTCTGGCGCACGGGCGCGAACGAGGCGACGCATCTTAAAACGAATTTCGACATGGTCATCGGTCGAGGGCTGGACGAGTCGAGCGGCGTACCCCTCATGAAAGGTACGTACACGCTTTGGACACTTCCCTCACCCGAAGGATGGAAGTTCATCATCAACAAACAAACGAACCAATGGGGAACGAACTACGACGAGCGACAAGACTATGCGCGTTTCGATGCCGTCGTTGAATACCTGCCCACGCCGGTCGAAACGCTCACAATCGCCTTCGATGCGACCAGCGAAACATCCGGCCGGTTGAAGCTCATGTGGGAGAACACACTCGTCTGGGCGCGCTTCGAGAAGAACGACAAGATTCGTCCCGTCAGCCCGCTCGACTCAGCACAGATATTCCTGAACAACTACAGGGTGAAGGTGCGCTATAGCCGGCCGTTCATGCGCGGCAGGACGATTTGGGGTGTTGTCGTTCCCTTCGATTCGATATGGCGCACAGGCGCAAATGCCGCGACGGAGCTTCATCTCGAACGCGCAGCGACCATCGGCGGCGTCAAAGTTCCCGCGGGCACCTATACGCTCTATTCGAAACCGACAGCGAAATCCTGCACGCTCATCATCAGCAAAAAAGCGCCGGGCAGACCAGAGTACGACAAGACGCAGGACCTCGCCCACATTGAAATGACGACGAAATGGCTCGATGAACCAGTTGACCCATTCACGATCGGGCTGGAAACTGCGAGGGGGAGAGGTGTCGCGCTGCTCAAACTCTTGTGGGCTGGGCGAGAGCACACTGTTGATATCGTCATCCAGTAGCAGGACGACAAACGACTCCTGCGCTCGTTGCGTATATTAGTTTAGAGTTATCTACCTCAGTAGCATCTCTTTTCACGTGCTGATCACGAAACGTTCAGGGAGTGAATCATGCCGCACAGTAATGTTCTCTTCTTTATTCCCGACATCAGCGGGTTCACAAAATTCGTTGCTGCGACGGAAATCGCCCACAGTCAGCACATCATCAAGTCACTTCTCGAGGTGCTGGTCGACTCCAATTCTCTTGGCCTGCAGGTGTCGGAGGTCGAAGGTGATGCAATTCTGTTTTATCGTCCGGGACCTCCACCATCACTGAGTGCGTTTATCGAGCAGGCACGAAAGATGTTTGTGAATTTTCACACCCTGCTCAGGCAGATGGAGATGTCGCGTCTCTGTCAATGCGGTGCGTGCTCGGATGCAAGCCATCTCACGCTCAAGATAGTCTCGCACTTCGGACCGGCAGGTACAATGCAGGTGAAAGATCATGTAAAATTTCTCGGCAAGGACATCATCGTCGCGCACCGACTGCTGAAGAACACCATCGCAGAGCGAGAATATTTTCTGATGACGGACGACTTGCTGAACTCACTCTCAGATAGCAAAGGAGATTTGGTCGAGTTCGCTGCGGGCGCCGATGTCTATGAGGAAATAGGCAGCGTTGGTTACAAGTATATGCTGCTCGGCAAGTACAAAGACGAAGTGAAGGTTGAGCCGCTGCCACCATTTGCACTGGAAAAACCCGTGAAGGTGTTGGCACTTGCCGAACAGTACGATACTCCGATGAGCGACTTGTTCCAGATGATGACTGATCTGCCTTTGCGCAAAGAATGGATGGAGGGCGTCAAGGAAGTCCAGATCCGCGACAACAACCCGAATCACCTTGGGACAATTCATCGCTGTGTGCGCGAGGGAGATGATCCTGAACTTGTGACCAGCGATGTGAAGGTGACAGAAACGACCATGGAGTTTTGGGAGACTGACGTCGCAAAGAAGGTGGCATGCAGATTCCTTCTCGAACAGCAGTCCGACCGATCAACAACATTGGTGGTCGAGTTGTTCGTTCAGGATAACCCTCTGCTGAAGGTGATGTTCAATCTTCTGATGAAGAAGAAGGTGCGAAACAATATTGCCAAATCGCTGGTGAATCTTCGAGCGTTGCTGAGTGCCGCTGCGTGATTTGCTTTCAAATTTTTTGCGCCGTAGGTTTCTTTCAGTCATCTTTCGGGTCGGCTTGGGGAGAAGCAGGCTCAGTCCTGGCAGGCAATATATTGTGTTGCGTTCTGACTGTCAAGTCTAACATTTTTCTTTTCGACAGATGTCATACATTTAGGTGAAGCTTTTTTTGCAGCGCGTCGCAACTCTATTTGTATGACCGAAATTCCTTCTATTCTTTTTTCAGACTCCCACCGCGCCGCTCGCACGCTCACCAAGCTTCACGAACTCTTCATCATCTCGGGCAGCAGTTTCAGCCCCGACGAATTCACCGAGGCACTTCACGCCCAACTTGCCGTGTCGCCCGATGCCGATATGGCGCTGACGAATTTCTTGCGCTTTGCCGAAGCTGTTCTCAGCAGAGAGGCGCTCTTCAATGACTTGATCAAATACCCGATTCAGTTCGAACTGCTGATGAAGCTGATCGGCTACTCGCAATACTTTTCGGACATCCTCGTCCGCGACCCCGAGTTGTTTCGCTGGCTCTCCACCTCCGACTCGCTTGTCCATCCTCGCAGCGGGCGTTTTTTTGCAACGGAAACCCAACGAGCCTTGCGCATTTTTCAGAAACCGGAGCGAAAGCTCGACGCGCTGCGCCGATTGTATCGCAGAGAACTGCTCCGTATCGGTGCGCGGGATATTTTGGGTGAAGGGAATCTCCAAACCGTTACTGCCGAGCTTTCGCTCCTGGCAGATGCAATGGTCGAAGCATGCTTGCGCATTGCGGCTCAACAATTGACGGAGCGGTTCACGCAGCCGCCTGCGACGCCCCATGTCGTCATCGCACTCGGCAAGCACGGCGGCGCGGAGCTGAATTACAGCTCCGACATTGATCTGATGCTCGCATACAGAGACGAGGGAGAGTGCGAGGATGCTCGAGGAAAAAGGGTTACCTACCTCGAATACTTTCACGCGCTCTCGGAAAAACTGATTCACAATCTCTCGTACAATTCCGGCGAAGGACATTTGTATCGTGTTGATTTTCGCTTGCGTCCCGAAGGAAGGATGAGTCCGCTTGCACGCTCGGTGGAGAGTTATCTGCTCTATTATGAATCACGCGGCGAGTTGTGGGAACGGCAGATGCTGATGAAGGCGCGGCCCGTTGCCGGCGACCTCGCGTTCGGAGCGGAGTTTCTCAAGCAACTCGAGCCGTTCATCTACCCGCGAACGTTTTTCCAGAATCCCACGGAGTATATTGCGCGCATCAAAGCCCGCATCGAGGCGAGTATCGGCAGAGAAGAAAATGTCAAGCTGAGGGCGGGCGGCATTCGTGACATCGAGTTTATCGTGCAGGCATTGCAGTTGGTCAACGGTGGAAAGCACCCCGACATCCGGTCTGCCACGACGCTCGATGCGATTGCCAACCTCGCCGCAGCTCACTTCTTGAGACACGAGGAGGAAACACTCCTCACCGATGCGTACGTGTTCTTTCGTACTATCGAGCATCGGCTGCAAACGATGCTGAACACCCAAACCCATGAAATGCCAACTACCGAAGCCGACCTCACATCGCTCGCGAAACGCATCGGCTTGCGCAGCGCTCAGGAACTCCGCGACAAATACGAACGCTCGCTCGCCGGTGTCCGAACGATTTTCGACGGTGTGTTTGCCGTTCCGCATCACGCATCGTTGTTCACGGGGGAGGTGTCGGACTCCGTACTCGCGCGTTGCGGCTTAAAGGATCTGAAGAAGGGGAGAAAACATCTCGCCGCAATGAATGCCTGGACTGCGTTCCAACCTATCGCAGAGACTCTCCTCGGCGAGATAGCGAAAACAATCAGCCCTGACATGACCCTGCACAACGTTGCCGCAATTGCCGGCGCGCAGAAGTTTCCTGACCAGTTTTTTCATCAACTTACTGAGGAGAACTTTCGTCGGATGCTTCTCACGGTGTGTGCGATAAGCCCGCGCTTCGCAAAGGGGCTTGCGCAGCATCCCTTGGTAATTGACCTCTTGGCACACGACCATCATGCGTTCGATGCGGCGGCTGCACCCGACCTTTCAAAGAGCAGAAGTCTTCTTGATGCGAAGAATGAGCACGAGCTTCGCATCGGTGTTCGCTACGTCCTCGGTGTATCCTCGTTCGATGAAATGGCGGGAGAGTTATCGCGTCTGGCTGACGCGGTGGTGCGGCACGTAGCCGATGCTGAGTTGCGCACGGCGCGGGCAAACGGCTTGGCGTTGTTCGCTCTGGGGAAGTACGGCACAAACGAACTCAACTTCGATTCGGATTTGGACATGCTCTTCATTTCCGAAACGAAATCGGCGGCGACGAAAGCCAAGTTGGAAAAAGTTGCGACGCGTTTTGTGCAACGCTTGTCGTCACCAGGCGATGGAGGGAAGTTGTACGACGTTGATGCGCGCCTGCGCCCCGAGGGGAAAAGCGCTCCACTGGTGGTTGAGAGAAAAGCGTTTCTCGCATATCTCAAGAGCCGTGCCTCGTTATGGGAGCGGCAGTCGCTTACCCGCCTGCGATTCGTCGCGGGTGATGAGAAACGCGGAGCGGGCGTGGTAAACGCTGTTCACGCGTTCGTGTACGAATCGCCGTTGCCGAAAGGCTGGGCTCAAGAAATTGTCGCGATGCGGAAGAAAACTGAGACGCGGAGCAAAGTAAGCGGCTCGAATCTCCTCGACGTGAAACTGAGCGCCGGCGGCATGGTTGACATTGAATTTCTTGCGCAAATGATGCAGTTGAAATTTGGCACAAAAGAAAAAGCTCTGCGCGGTCTCGCAACCGTAGAAGCAATCAGAAACGCGCCGCTTGCAATTCCGAAAGATGAGCTTGTGGACGCGTACATGCTGTATCGTAACATTGAAACTCATCTCCGCATCGTACTCGAAGAACGAGGAACAGTCGTGCCGGAAGGGGA
>CAYUFU010000017.1:27292-47948 GCA_964444145.1 uncultured Chitinophagales bacterium | reverse complement strand
AACTGCAATCCTGTAGAGCGATTTTCCAAATCGCTCGTTTCGCGAGCCCCAGCGAGTTTGTCAAACCGAAGAAGTTTATTGTCCCAGAGCATGTTCGCAATGTCCTTAATCGGTTCTGAAATAAATCACACTCCAACGTTCGACAAGAACGCCGAGAGCTTTCGCTCATTGATGAAAACTGTACGCGAGCGAACGGAGAGTATCAAGCTCGGTGGCGGCAAGGCAGCGATTGAGAAGCTGCATCAGAAAGGAAAACTTTCTGCGCGTGAGCGTATTGCCAAGTTGATTGATCCGGACAGTTCTTTTCTCGAAGTCGGGCTCTTTGCAGCCTTCGAGATGTATGAAGAGTACGGCGGCGCACCGTCGTCGGGGACCGTGTTTGGCATCGGAAAGATTCATGAGCGTGATGTCGTTATTGTCGCGAACGATGCGACAGTAAAAGCGGGCGCATGGTTTCCGATTACCGCGAAGAAGAATTTACGGGCACAGGAAATTTCGATTGAGAATCGTCTCCCCATAGTCTATCTCGTTGATTCGGCGGGGGTGTTTCTTCCGTTGCAAAGCGAAATTTTCCCCGACAAGGAACACTTCGGCCGTATCTTTCGCAACAATGCGGTAATGTCGTCGCTGGGTATCACGCAAATTGCTGCCATTATGGGTCCGTGTGTCGCGGGCGGCGCATACTTGCCAATCATGAGCGACGAGGCGTTGATTGTTGACAAAACGGGAAGCGTATTTCTCGCAGGTTCGCACCTCGTGAAAGCCGCGATCGGCGAGGAGATTGAAAACGAATTGCTCGGCGGCGCAATGGTGCATTGCGAAATCAGCGGCGTTACGGATCACAAAATGCCGAACGACGAGGCATGCTTGAACAAAATTCGGAGCATCATCGGTAAACTCGGGAACAAACCGAAAGCTGGATTCAACCGTATTGCTGCTGTTCCTCCGAAGTTCGCAGCTGAAGAGATGTACGGCATTTTCCCCGTCGAGCGGACGAAGCAGTTCGACATGTACGAGATTCTCGCACGTATCATTGACGGAAGCGATCTTGACGAATACAAAGCGGGATACGGAAAAACCATCATCACGGGTTACGCGCGCATTGACGGCTGGGCAGTGGGCATTGTCGCGAACCAGCGCGCTGTGGTGAAGACAAAGAAAGGCGAGATGCAAGTCGGCGGCGTTATCTACAGCGACAGCGCAGACAAGGCGGCGCGGTTCATTCTCAATTGCAACCAGAAAATGATTCCCCTTGTCTTCTTTCAAGATGTGACGGGATTTATGGTCGGCAGTCGTGCGGAACAGGGCGGTATCATCAAGGACGGTGCAAAGATGGTGAACGCAGTAGCAAACAGCGTCGTACCAAAATTCACATTCATGATTGGCAACAGTTACGGCGCGGGCAACTACGCAATGTGCGGTAAAGCCTACGACCCGCGTTTGATTTTCGCCTGGCCCACGGCACAAATCGCCGTCATGGGTGGAAGGCAAGCGAGCGAGACGTTGCTTGCCATCAAACTTCAACAGATGGAAAAGGGCGGCAAGCACATCAGCAAAGAGGAACAACGACAGTTGCTGGCAGAAATTCAGGCACGCTACGAAAAAGAAACCGACCCGTATTTTGCCGCTGCGCGCTTATGGGTTGATGGCATCATTGACCCGATTGAAACGCGCACAATCGTGTCGCGTGGAATTGAGATGGCGACCAACAATCCGCACCTTCCACCGTTTAATCCGGGCGTCATACAAACATAACGCGAAAGGCTTGAACTTCGGAGTTCGCGGATTACACGAGCGAGCATTCTGAGAATGGCAGCATGAAGGCGTTGAAGAGATTCATGAGAATCATACGGGAGAATCCGTACAGCAAATCCTGTTCAACCGTTCTTTTCGTGTTGGTGAGTTCCTTTCCCGCTGTTGCACAATCGCAACAGGATCATCCCACCTTCGGCGATAGCATCAACGAACTTGTCAGTTTCTTCGCGCCGTTCGTTTTTCCCAAAGTCATTCAAGACGGTTATCAACTCAAGGACTACATTCGCAGCGAAGAGTTTGCGGCGCTGCGGTCGCAGCGAGGCGATTTGAACGCTGTTGACGCCATCTTTGCTCACGCCATGCACTTGAGTTGGAACAATGCATACGAAGCACTGTTGATTTCAACGGTTGCAACGATGGACCACAGGAAGGTTGGCGTGGACCTGCCTCTTCTTGGTCCGCTCTTGTGGGTTCCTCTCACGTCGGAATGTGAGGAGGATTTTCAGAAGAGAATTGCGGCACTTCCGCGCTTGCTGTATGACGACTCGCCCCACCAAGCAAACGGAGACAGGGATAAGCTTCAGCACTTTTTTGGATCGGCGTTTCTGACGTATATCTGTGAGTCTCGCGATGCAGCAGAGCGCTTCGGCGATTTTGTCGAGTGGGGTGAGGACAAGGTGATTGTTGACGGCGCTCTCGATGAGCGGGACTATCGTGCCAACACCCATGGTCAGGAGTTCGGCTTGGCACTACTGCGCGACAAAACGGTAAGACCTTCTTCGTATATTATGTACGCGCTCGCTCATGAGCTTGCGATTCCTACAACTTCGGACACGGAGCAGAAATGAAATCCATTCTTGTCATTGACGACGACAAGGCAATACGTGATTCGCTGCGCATGATTTTGCAGTACGCAAAGTACGAAACCCATTTTGCAGAAGACGGCGTGTCGGGCTTAGCGAGGCTTGCTTCAGCATCGTTCGATTTGGTTTTGCTGGACATAAAGATGGCGGGCATGGATGGGCTGGAAGTGCTCAGAAAAATAAAAGAGAACGAGCCTGATCTTCCCGTCGTCATGATCTCGGGACACGGCACGATTGATACGGCGGTCGAAGCGACACGCATGGGAGCATTCGATTTTCTCCAAAAACCCTTAGACAAAGACCGCCTCCTCATCGTCGTCCGCAATGCGATCGACCGCAAGCTGCTTTCGCTCGAGAACAAGCAGATGAAAGAAAAAGTCGAAGGTCGTAACATCATCCTCGGTGAGAGTCAGAAAATCAAAGAGGTGTTGGCGGCAATCGAGCGCGTTGCACCGACGGATGCACGTGTCCTCATCACGGGCGAGAATGGCGTAGGGAAAGAACTTGTTGCAAAAGCCATTCACCGAAAGAGCAAACGGAAGGATAAGCCGCTGGTCGAAGTCAATTGCGCTGCCATCCCGAACGAGTTGATTGAATCCGAGCTGTTTGGGCATGAGAAAGGTTCGTTCACCGGCGCCACAAACCAGCGCATCGGTAAATTCGAGCTGGCGGACGGCGGAACGATTTTCCTCGATGAGGTTGGCGACATGAGTATGAATGCGCAGGCGAAAGTGCTGCGCGCCTTAGAGGAAGGAAAAATCGAGCGCGTCGGCGGTAACAAACAAATTGCTGTTGACGTGCGCGTGCTCGCGGCAACCAATAAAAACTTACACGAGGCGATTCGGCAAGAAAAGTTTCGCGAGGATTTGTTTCATCGGCTCAATGTCATTCCGATTCACGTTCCCTCGTTGCGCGAACGGGGCGACGACATCATTCTCCTCGCTCGAGCCTTCGCAGAAGAAATTTGTCAGCGGTACGGGATGGCCCGTAAGGAGTTTTCTCCCGAAGCCCTCCACAAAATGAAATTGCTCGAGTGGCATGGCAACGTACGCGAACTGCGAAACACCGTGGAACGCCTTGTCATTATGACTCCGACGACGACGATCGAAGCGAGTGCCATCGAACGAACATCATCTGCAACCAAAGCCGCCTTCGATGACCTCCTCGAAATTGGGGGCACGTTTTCGGACTTCAAAGATCGGGCAGAGGCGGCGTACATCAAGAAGATGCTCGAGGAACACAAATGGAACATCAGCAAGACCGCTGAGGCGCTCGACATTCAGCGAAGCCATCTGTACAACAAGATGAAGAAGTTCGGTCTGATGCGGGGAGATGAGGTGGAATGAGCTTCAGCGATGCGGTGCTACCCTCTGCCGGACAACCTCGAACATCACCAACGCCCCCGCCACTGAGGCATTGAGCGACGCGATCTTCCCTCGCAGCGGAATTCTGACAAGAAAATCACAGTGCTCTTTCACGAGGCGGCGAATACCTTTGCCCTCGCTGCCGACGACGATGGCAATCGGCGATGTGTAGTCAACCGTATCGTACGTCTTGTCGCCCTCTTCATCCAGCCCCACAATCCAACAGCTCTCCTTTTTCAACTCCTCAATGGTATTGACCACATTCGTCACCTCACCGATTGCTATATGCGCGGTTGCTCCGGCTGACGTTTTGACGACGGTTGCATTGACGGGGGCGGAGTGATGTTTCGGGATGATGACCCCGTGCGCCGCTGTGCACTCCGCCGTGCGAATCAGCGCGCCCAGGTTATGCGGGTCCTCGATCCCATCGAGGATAAGAAGGAACGGCTTCTCGTTTCGCTGCGCGGCGATGTCCACAATCCGCTCGATACTGGTGTAAGAGAACTTTTCGGGCAGCAGCGCGACAATCCCTTGCGTGGTTTGGTCGTTGGCAATGTCGCGGAATTCCTGACGGTTGGCTTCCTGGATGGGGACCTGTTGTTGCTTTGCGAGTTGCTTCACTTCCTCGATCGGTCTGCCGTGAATCCCGATGAGCAAGATGATTTTTTCGATTGCGGTGCCAGCCCTCAGGGCTTCAATGACGGGCTTTCTGCCGGTGATGATGTTTGGCATAATCGAGACAGGGAAACAAACTGCAACGGGGAATGGAACGCGCTACCGATGCGCGCTCAATTTCTGCCGCTGACGCGCGACGAAGTGTTCCACAACGCGCCCGATAAGGAACATCGAGATGCCGATCAGGCTGAGATACAACTCGATCCACAGCTTCGGGCTGTTGATGCCTAAGACCAACCCGAGTCCGACACACGCGATGCCGAGAGCTTCAAGGCTTTTCGCAACGTAGAACATTGTTAGTCGCCTCCACCGAGATCAACGTCGTCTTCGAGCGCGGGGTTTTTCCCCTCGTTCAAGATCTGCTGCAAACGAATTCTCACCATTTGTTCGTTGAGCCGATGCTTGAACGCAAACCGCTTGTTGATGTGGACGACGGGAAAATCGTGTTTGAATTCTTCGAAGTGCTCTTCGCCGGGGAGCAATTTGATCTCTTTGAGCTGAAACGGAATATCTCTCCCAACTTTCTCGAGCACCAGCTTTGCCTCCTCGCAAAGCTGGCAGTCATCTTTCGTATATAATTCGACGAGCATCATGGTTGTGCCGGTGTGTTGCGTAGTCGCCAAGTCCAGGCCGCTCCAACGATGAACAGAACAGCGCTAATCAGTTGCGCCTCCGATAAGCCGAAGAGCAGCCGCGGGTTCAGCCGAAGGAACTCGATTGCGAAACGAAACGCGCTTGCCATCATCAAATATATGGCAAAGAGTTTTCCCGGCGGATACGGTTTCGTTCTGAGCACAAACCACATGACCAAAAATCCCGACACACCCAAGATCATTTCATAGACCGGTGTGGGATGGCACGGCGTGTTATCGGGAACGATGCCGTTCGGGTACTTGCTTGTGACTTCAGGGAAGATCGCGAATGCGCGCGATGGCGGGTATGTTCCGTTCTCATAATTCGTTCCCCACGGCAGGTCCGTCGGGAAACCGTAATCGCCGTCGCCTGAGAAGTGACACCCGAGACGTGCAACACCGTACGCGAGCAAGAGTGCAACGCCGAGGCTATCGAGAACGGTCAAGAGCGGGATTTGTGCTTTGCGCGCATAGAAGAGCACAGCGGCAATACCAAGAAAGAATCCTCCATACCACGTCAAACCGCCTGCGGAAAAAGCCATGTCCAACGGGGCTTGGATGAAGGCGCTCCAGTTTTCAAGGAGGTGGAGAATTTTCGCTCCGGCGATGCCAAAAATCAGCGCCACGATGGTGATATTGCTTGCAAGGCCCGGATTGAGCCCCTTGCGCTTAAACTCAAGGGAGAGAATGTAACTGCCGAGCAAAAACCCGATGCCGAGCATCAAGCCATAGCTGTAAACCTTAATGGGTCCGATTTCAAAAAGAATAGGAATCATGGAACGACGAATTCGACAAATGATGAGTTCAACGGTTTGAGAAGCGCGATGGCTTTCGGTGTGATGCGCACATCGCAGGAGTTCACCGTTCCGTCCAAGCTCACGACTTCAAGATGATAGGTGCCGTTCAATCGTTCGTACTCGCGGACGAATCGTGCACTCCCCGACGATGGGAGATCGAGCTGCGGTGCCTTCAATCCACGGATAGTGTATCGCAACGACTTCCCTTTTTGTTCCTCGGTGACCGACAGCTCATATCTGAAACTGGCAAAATGCTTTGTCGTTTCAATTGTTACGAGTGTTGTCGGTCGTTGCAGCCGCTCGTTGAGAGTCGGAGAGATGGTGAGACGATATTCGATCGCGCGCGCCTTCTTTGCCATTAGCCCTCAAAGTAGCTCGCTTCTTCTTGCTTGAACATGTCGATGATCTCTTTGGGAGACTGCATCGTAAGCAGGCGGTTGCGAAATTCTGCCTTGTTCATCAAGCGAGAAATTTTGCTGAGGAGCTTGATGTGTACGCCGACCGCGCTTGCTTTGCTCACAAGGAGAAAAACGAGGCGCACCGGTTTTTCGTCGAGCGATTCGTAGTCAATCGGTTGCGCGGTAACGGCGAACGCCCCGACGATGTCGGATACAGCGTCCGTCTTGCCGTGCGGAATCGCGAACCCGTCACCGACGCCGGTGGACATGATTTGCTCGCGCTCGAACACGCTTGCCCGCATCTTTTCTTTATCCAACACTTTCGATGATGTTGCCGCCAGGTCCACGATGGCGTTGATAATATCCTCTTTCGAGCTTCCCTCAAGATTCGTGACGACGAATTCTTCGGTCAAGAGGTCGCTAATCTTCATTCATGGTCTCCTCATTGCGATCGAGCGCTATGCCTCGTCTCGCCACTGAATGACTTTTCGTTCGTATTGATTTGCCAAATGATCCGCTGTCACCTTGTCGCTGGCTTCCGCGTTGATATGAAACAGGGGGCGCTCCTTATCGGGGAGCAGCAGCACGGAAGTTTTTTGTCCGTTCGTATCGAGGTGAATCTTTACACCATCCACAAGGTCGCGTTGCTTGCCTTCCGAGTCGCGCATGATATTGCGCATCACTTTGCCTTTGTGTTCCCACGAGCAATTCACGTTGCGCTTCGATATGGTCATCCTCGGCAGCGATGCGTCAATGTCGCCGAGCCGCTTGCCTGTCAGCGCCATCATTTCCAGAATCTTCGCAAACGAATACATCGCGTCCGTTGCAAAGAAAAAATCAGTGAAGATGAACCCCCCTTTGTTGCCGCCGACGAACTGTGCTTGTTTGCTCGTCGCCGCTTCCATCATAGCAAGATGGCTATCCCGTGTCTTGATCACTTTTACATTCCGCGGCGCGGCGATTGCATCAATGTCTCCCGACGCGGTTATGGGGACAGCGATCGCGGTCGTGTTCGGATTCGTGAGGAGAAACAGCTCGGCAACAACCGTGAGAAGCCTATCGGTGTCAATGACCTCACCGTTTTCATTGACGACGAAAATTTTTTCGCCGCCCGCATCAATCAAGCAGCCGATATCGTATTTCAGCGACGTGACGATGTGGGAAAGCTGCTTGATCGAATTGTCGAACTCGTATTGATCCCTCGTCAAACGCTTTGGGTCGAGATGGGCATTCGTTGCAATAACCTGACAATCGAACGAGCCGAGAATGATGGGAAAAATCGTCGAGGCGACGCCGTTCGAATAATCAATGACCACGTTGAATCTTCGCTTGTTGATTGCGGCAATGTTGATGGATGAGATGAACTTCTCGCGGTACGATTCCGTCGTCCGTTCGGGGAAATTGATTTCACCCACCTTGTCTCGACTGGCGCGTGGAAAATCTTCGCCAAAGAACAATCGCTCGATGTTCTTCGTCTTCCCCGTCGGTAGGTCCTTGCCGTTTGCGTCGAAGAAAATGATATCGGTCAGATTCTTGTCAAAAGGGGAGCGACGCACGTGAATGCCGCCGGCTTCTTTTCCTGTGCTCAACTCGTGACGGAGCAGAGGGATGGACATAGCGCGCAGGTCGTATGCGTTCACGCCCGCAGAAATGAGGCCGCAAATCAGTGCGCGGTTCATCATGCGCGACACGTTGTCCGAATCGCGACACGTGACGACATTCTTCCCCTCGCCAAGGAACGCGCCGTATGCCGCGCCCAATTTCGCGCCGAACTCCGGATTCATCTCGATGTTGGACAAGCCTGTTACACGGGAATCTGCAAACAACTCGCGCAGCCATTTGTCCTCCCACACGAGGCTGCGCGTAAGAATTGCGCCCTCCTCCACCACCTTTTCTGGCCAGAGCTTGATATTCGACGCGAGCTGCGCCTTGCGCCCAATCCAGCACGCGTCGCCGATGAACACATTCTCGGCAATGACGGCTTTTTCGCCGATCGAGCAGCGCGAACAAATCACGTCCGAGGAGAGCTCGGCGCTATGCCCGACCACGACGTCGTTCCACATCACGACGTTCCGCAGCGTTGTGCCGGGACCAATAACACAGTTGTCGCCGATGACACAGTTGGAAAGTTTTACGTCCTCGCCGAGGGTCACGTTCTTTCCCAACACCACGGTGCCCGTAATGACCAACTTGTCGAGTTGGAACGAACACCCCTCACCGTACACCAAATTGCCTTTGCGCTTGCCTTCTATGTTGACGCGAACGACTCCGTTCAATGCGTCCAGATGAGCATCCTGATATTCGTTCAAGTTGCCGATGTCGCGCCAGTAGCCGTCGGCAACGTAACCGTACAGCCCGAGGTCGTTGCGCAGCAAGTGCGGAAACAGATTTTTGCTGAAGTCGAATTCCTCGCGATAAGGAACAAGCTCGAGAACATCAGGCTCAAGAATGTAAATGCCTGTATTGATCGTGTCGCTGAACACTTCGCCCCACGTAGGCTTTTCAAGGAAGCGTGTGATCTTGCCGTTTGCTGCCGTGATGACGACGCCGAACGCGAGCGGGTTCGTTGCGTGCGTCAACACAATCGTCGCTTTCGAATTCTTCTCCATGTGAAAACGAATTGCGGCAGAGAGATCGAAATCCGTCAGCACGTCACCGCTGATGATGAGAATGCGCTCGGTCATTCCTTTCGTTGCGTTGCGCACGCTGCCTGCGGTGCCGTAGTCCGCGTCCGCTTTCACGTAGCTCATCTTCACGCCGAAACGCGACCCGTCGCCAAAATAATTCGTAATCGTGTCGGGCGAGTAGAAGAGTGTTGCAACCATTTCCGTGATGCCGTGCTTCTTCAGCAATTCGACGATGTGTGCCATCATCGGCTTGTTCATCACGGGTGCCATCGGTTTCGGTGTATTGCACGTGAGCGGACGAAGCCGCGTCCCGAAACCGCCAGCCATGATTACGGCTTTCATCGGAGTGTTGAGTTACCTGTGAAAGGAAAAGGGAATGAATGGACTATTTGGGAAAAAGATAGCAAATTCGATTTACGAATACAACGGAATAGTTGATTCCTGAAACCCGATTTAGCATTACGCAAAGCCACAATGCCGCCAAGTCTGTCTTGGAAATTTACTGAAAAGGAATTCACCGAGCAGGTGAAGGATGTGAAGTTATTTGTAAAGTGCATACAAGCAATTACTCTCAACCATCCTCCATTTCTTTGCGGCTTCGCGTCTTTGCGTGAGATTTCTATGTCGGATTTCAGGTTGATTGATGTTCTGGACTGCGCAAAGTCAACGCATGGGCTGCAGAGGGACTGCAGCGTGCGGCGTTGTGCTTTGCCAGCGCGCATCCGGATGCAGTCGGGATACTTCGTCATGAGTGTGGACCGCGTTTCCCTTCATGCCGTCGCCGGCCCGCGAACATCTGAGCACATGCCACTCAGCGTGTGGTCATTGCCTGTTCCAAATCCGCAATGATATCGCGGACATCCTCGATCCCAACCGAGATGCGCACCAAGCCATCGGTGACCCCGATGCGCCGACGTTGTTCGGGTGGAATCGCTGCGTGCGTCATCGTTGCGGGGTGCGTGATAATGGTTTCGACGCCGCCGAGACTTTCCGCGAGCGCGCAGAGGCGAACTCTTTTGAGAAAATTCTTTGCCGCGCCCAAACTCCCCAGCTCGAACGAAATCATCCCACCGAAATCGCGCATCTGCTGTTTCGCCAACTTGTGTTGCGGATGTTCCGGCAAGCCCGGATAAAAAACCTTCTTCACCTTCGGCTGTTTCTTCAGCCAGCGCGCTACCTTCATCGCGCTTTCACAATGCTGCTTCATTCGAATGGCAAGCGTCTTTGTCCCGCGCAAGCAAAGCCATGAATCGAAAGGGCTAAGAATGCCTCCCACAGATTTTTGGAGAAAGCGGAGGCGTTCTGCAATCGCGTCGTTATTTGTGATGATGATGCCGCCCAGCATGTCGCTGTGCCCATTCAAATACTTTGTCAAACTGTGAACAACGACATCGAAGCCGCAGGTGATGGGCTGCTGCAAATACGGCGTTGCGAAGGTGTTATCGGCGACCGAGATGAGCTTGTTCGCCTTTGCGATTTTTACGGCGGCGCGCAAGTCCGTAAGTTCCATCGTCGGGTTCGTCGGCGTTTCGATGAAGAGCATTTTCGTATTTGGCTTCAGCGCCCGCTCGATGTTCTTTAGATTCGTCGAATCTACAAAATCGAACTGCAAGCCGTATCCTTCCCACACCATCTTCGCAATACGGTAGGTTCCGCCGTACACATTCCACGACATGATGACGTGGTCGTTCGGCTTCAGCAAATGCATGATCGCATCCACGGCCGCAGTACCGGAGCCGAACGCCATTCCATGTTTGCCGTTTTCCAGTGCAGCAATATTCAGTTCGAGCGCCGTCCGCGTCGGATTCGAAACGCGCGAATACTCGTACCCTTTGTTCTTGCCAAGCTCTTCCTGCACGTAGGTGGAGGTAAGAAACACCGGCGTCATAATCGCGCCCGTGATTGGCTCTGCAGGCTGCCCGGCGTGGATTGCTTTCGTGGAGAAACCGTGTTGGCTCATATGATTCCTGTTGATTTCGGATTGTGGATTGCCCGAAGGATTCCTTCGGAGCGGATACGTGCCGCTGCGAACTGTGGATTGCCTCTGAAATCCTTCGACACTCAAGCCAACGAATCTGTCACCAGAGTCAATCGTGCAGCAGGTAATCCGCAAGCATATTCATCTGCCCATATACTCAATCACATCGTAGCGCGAAAGGATACCGACAATTTTTTGTTGATCCTCGATGAGCACTGCGGCATTTCGTTTTGCAGTCATCATCTTTATGACATCATCAATCTGTGAATCAATATTCATGACAGGAAATGATGGTTCCATCACGGCGCTGACAGGAGAATCAACAAGCGCCGGTTTCTCCATTGCCATAGCCATGAGGCTGGAATCCTGAACTGCGCCGACGGATTTGCCGCGGTCGAGCACGGGGATCTGGGAAATGTCCTTCTGCCGCATCAGCTCGAGCGCCTTGCGGATCGAAGTGAGCGGGTCAATCTCGAAAAGCTCGCGTTGGTCTTTCGGCTTCGATTCGAAGACATAGCGCGCCGTAATTTTTTCAGGACGCAAGAAGCCGTACTCTTTCATCCAATCGTCGTTGTAAATCTTGCTCACATACCGTTCTCCGGAATCGGGAAGGAGGACGACGATGACATCATCGTCCTTGAAATTGTGTGCGTACTTCAACATACCGGCAACGGCTGTGCCGCACGATCCCCCGACCATCATACCTTCTTCACGAGTTATGCGACGCGCCATCAGGAAGGACTCGCGGTCGTCTGCCTCAACTACGTCGTCAATATATTGGAAGTCGAGCGTCCCGGGAACATAATCTTGTCCGATGCCTTCGACTTTGTACGTCTTGAGAAGCGGCGTGATTTTCTTTGTGTAGAAATACTCTCGAAGCGCTGAGCCTTTCGGGTCAACACCGATGATTTTGATGTTCGGATTTTTTTCCTTCAGGAATTTTCCCGTGCCCGTAATAGTTCCGCCCGTACCGATGCCGCAGACGAAATAATCAATCTGCCCGCCTGTCTGTTCCCAAATCTCCGGTCCCGTTGTTTTGTAGTGTGCTTCGGGGTTGCGCGGGTTGTAATACTGATTTGCAAGAATCGAGTTCGGCGTTTCGCGTACGACTTTCTTTGCAACTTCTGTGTAGCTTTCAGGCGCGTCGTGCGGCACAGCAGTCGGCGTGACGATGACCTCAGCGCCATACGCGCGCAGCAAACGAATTTTTTCAATGCTCATCTTGTCGGGGAGTGTGAACACGGATTTGTAGCCGCGCACCGCCGCAACAAGGGCAAGCCCCATTCCTGTGTTGCCCGATGTCGACTCGACAATCGTTCCGCCGGGCTTCAGCCGTCCGTCCTGTTCCGCTTCGTCAATAATCGAAACACCGATGCGGTCTTTCACAGAGCCACCGGGATTGAAGTACTCGACCTTTGCGAGAATCAAGCCCTTCACACCCTTCGTCACCTTGTTGAGCTTCACAAGCGGCGTTCGCCCGATGGTTTGCAAGATATTGTCGAAATAGCAGACTTTGTTTATGTCTTTTGCCATATTGCTCTCTCTAAATTCTCAGGGAGCGAAGCGACGAAAGAACTGCGGAGGTGTTCGCCTCGCCGTAATTGAGTCTTCATCTCTGACGCCGTGAGGACCCGGTGCTTCGCTCAGGACTTGCGGTGAGGCGATTGATCGTGCTCGCCGCGAAACCGGCGCCAAAGCCGTTATCAATATTCACGACCACAACTCCTGCCGCGCATGAGTTCAACATCGTCAGAAGTGCCGCGACGCCGCCGAAGCTCGCGCCGTATCCAACCGAAGTCGGCACGGCGATGACAGGAACATCAACAAGTCCGCCGACCACGCTGGGCAACGCGCCGTCCATGCCTGCAACAACAATAATAACAGATGCTGCATGGAGTTTCTTGCTTTGGGTCAAGATGCGATGAATCCCCGCAACGCCGACGTCTGTGAGGCGGTCAACGTCGTTGCCCATAAGCCTCGCGGTTTCGAATGCCTCTTCAGCGACAGGCAAGTCTGACGTTCCTGCTGTCACGATGAGGATTGTCCCGCGTCCATTCTTCTTCACAACCGTTTCGTTTGCGGAAATTGTCCGTGCGAGTTCGTTGTAGCGTGCGTTGTGGACAACCTTCTTTACTGCGGTAAATTGCTTCTTTGTTGCGCGCGTTGCAAGCAAAATACTCCCTCGCGCCGCAATACGCTTGGCGATTTCTGCAACCTGCCTTTCCGTCTTTCCTTCACAAAAAATCACTTCCGGGAATCCCTGACGTATTTCGCGGTGATGGTCAAGCGTCGCGAAGCCGAGCGCTTCGGACATAGAATCAGAAATCCGATGAAGCAGCGTTTCGTCCGACACCTTCCCTCGCTGATAGAGGCGAAGGAGCTTAGCGATTTCAGGTTTGGGCACGATCAAGGGGAGACAAGCGGTTGTTCGTCCTTCAATATACCCGTTTCGCCTGCGCGATGCAACGTTGACTCTCCAACGCATTTTTGTTATCCTACGTAACACTGAACACCACAATCAGCCACACTACGTTGCTTGCACAAATCATCGCCGGGGGAATTGGATACCTGATCGGTTCGATCCCTTCCGCGTACTTCGTTGTGAAATGGAAATCGAACGTGGATATCCGCAAAGCGGGTAGCGGAAACGTCGGGACTCTGAACAGTTACGAAGTGACGAATTCGAAACTCGTTGGTGTCCTTGTGTTGGTGTTGGATCTCCTGAAGGGTGTGATAGCCGTCCTGATAGCGCAGCGCGCAATCGGGAATGAATTTGCAACTCTTGCCTCTGCCGGCGTTGGTGCGGTGCTCGGCCATAATTTTCCCATTTGGCTCAACTTCCAAGGCGGTCGGGGCCTCGCGACTGCGGCGGGCGTCATGCTCGTCCTCGGCTGGTCGTTCATCGCAGTGTGGGGTGTGGTATGGTTCGTCGGCAAAATGATTTCGAAGGATGTCAATGTCGGAAACGCTATAGCTACGCTTGCCCTTCTCGCCTCGGTTTGGCTCATCCCGCAGGCTATCTTGCAGAGGATGATTCATACAGCAGCGTCGGTAAGCGCGTTTCCGATTTTTGCAACGGTACTGAGTGCGATTATTCTTGTACGATTGGTTGAGCCGGTACGGCAGTATTTTACAGCGCGAGTGCAGTAAAGCGCTTCCTGTCTTGCGCATCTCAGCCTCATTTCCCTCGTACCAGTGGAGAGAGTGAACAACAATGAGAACGAAAACGATGCTTATCTTGGCAGTATTTCCTTTGCTCGTTGGGGGACTGGTTGGATATCGCCTCGGGTATTCGTCCAGCAGCGAGCCGATGCAAACGACAAGTTCGCAACGGACTGATGCGCAGGTAGCTGTAACGACACCCGTAGAGAGCGAACGGCAAGTTCGCGATTCTGTGAGCACCAGCATCACGGCGTCTCGTCGCAATGCGATAACGAGAACCGTTGCACAGTGCAGCCCCGCCGTCGTCGGTATCAACGTTATCGAAGTGCACCGTGTTCGCTATCGCAGCCCGTGGGGCGATGATCCATTCTTTCGCCAGTTTTTTCCTGACCAACTCTATACGCAGCAGGTGCAAGAGCTTGGCTCAGGGTTCATCATTTCGCCGGATGGCTACATTGTGACGAACGATCATGTTGCCGGCAACGCGAAGGAAATCACGATCACGATGACGGGCGGTGAGAAGTACAAGGCTGAGCTTATCGGCTCCGACAGAACCACCGACCTTGCGCTGCTCAAAATTGATGGAAAGGACCTTCCGTATCTCAACTTAGGCAATTCGGACGATGTGGTCATCGGTGAATGGGTAATCGCGTTCGGCAATCCGTTCGGCCTGTTCGATCAAAACAACAAACCCACGGTCACAGTCGGCGTCGTGAGCACCACGAACATCAACCTCAAAGCGCAGGATGGGCGTTCCTATCGCGGCATGATTCAAACCGATGCGGCAATCAATTCCGGCAATAGCGGCGGTCCTCTCGTCAATAGCCTCGGCGAAGTCATCGGGGTCAACTCGGTCATCTACACGCCGAATCAGGGAAACATCGGCCTCGGGTTTGCCATTCCAGTCAATCGCGTGAAGGCGATTGTTGCGGAACTCAAGCGAGCCGGTCATATCGAGCGTGAGTATTACACCGGTCTCGAAATTCAAAACGTTGATGGACGTGTTGCGCGCTATTTTGGATTGGAAAAGGCGGAAGGGGTCATCATCAGTAACATTGACCGGAGGAGTCCGGGCGAGCGCGCAGGATTCAAGCCGGGCGATATCATCCTTGAAGTAAACGGTGAGAAAGTCTTGGATCAGCCCTCGATCATGTCCATCATCGAGGATGCGAAAGTCGGCGACGTGCTGAAGATGAAGGTGCTTCGGGATCGAAGAATCATTAGGATGAGTTTGAAATTGGAGAAGCGGCCGGCATGAGGAAGAGCACCGTGTGGGGAACATCTACAAGACGCATTCTCTTCGCGTGGTCGTTGTTCGCGACCCAAGCGTCTTTTTCGCAGACCTTCTTTTCGCTTCAATACGAAGTGGCGGAACCGACGGAGAGCTTTCGTTCAAATGCGGCGACAGGCTTCGGCGTCCGAGGAACGTACATGAGATTTGTGTCGTCGCGTGTTGCGCTGATCGGATCAGCCGGCTACCTGAAATGGGGACCGCGTGTTGATTTTCCGCCCAACAACGAGTACAAATTCGTTTCCATTCCTATCCAGCTTGGTGCCGACTTTCTCTTGTCGAAAGGCATCATTGCTCCATACGTTGGGATGTCGCTTGGCATGGACTACATCCGCGTGCGCGGCATCGCGCCGAATTCGATTCTGTATTCCGACATCAGTGAGTTGAAGTTTTCCTTTCGTCCTCACGTCGGTCTTGGGATTTTCATTGCCGGTCCTGTCGGCGCCAACATCACCGGTTCGTACAACGTCATCTATACGAATGTCACTCCCTCGAAGTATTTCGGACTCAGTGCCGGTCTGGCAGTTGGTTTCAAGTAGCCCGCGATTAAGTTCTTTTCACGCCTGACTTTTTCACGTCGAATTTTCGTACCTTGAGTGTGCGGAAGTTCCACCTCCGCTGCCGGTTCTCCCCGTTCATCAACAGCGTTGCTCGTTCATTCCACGTCATGATTGCGCGTTACACTCGCCCGCATATGGGCGCTATTTGGGAAGACAAGAACAAGTTCAGCATCTGGCTTGAGATCGAATTGCTCGCATGCGAAGCGCAGGCGGAGCTTGGAATCGTTCCCCGTGAGGCAGTGCGCGTTATGCGGGAGAAAGCTTCGTTCGATGTTGCGCGGATTGACGAGATCGAGCGGGAGGTGAAGCATGACGTCATCGCGTTTTTGACAAACGTGGGCGAGTTCGTCGGGCAAGAGGCGCGGTTCATGCACGTGGGCATGACCTCGTCGGATGTCCTCGATACGTGCCTCGCCGTGCAGATGAAGCAGAGCGGGGAGTTGTTGCTCACGGATCTCGCGAATCTGCGCGATGTGCTCGCACGCCGTGCCCAAGAGTTCAAGTACACGGTCATGGTCGGCCGAACCCATGGCATTCACGCCGAGCCGACGACATTCGGCTTGAAACTCGCTCTCTGGTACGATGAGACGCGGCGCAACATTGCGCGGCTCGCATCTGCCATTGAGAGGATTTCCGTTGGGCAGATCTCGGGTGCGGTGGGAACGTTCGAGCATCTGAGTCCAAAAGTCGAGGACTATGTTTGCGCGAAGTTGGGATTGCATCCCGCGCCTGTCTCGACACAGATACTGCAGCGGGATCGCCATGCCGAGTTCATGAGCGCGCTCGCGTTGATCGGCAGTTCGCTCGAAAAATTTGCGACGGAGATTCGTCATCTTCAGAAAACGGAAGTGCTCGAAGCGGAAGAGTTTTTTTCGCAGGGGCAAAAGGGTTCCTCTGCAATGCCGCACAAACGCAACCCCATCACGTGCGAGCGTATCGCCGGCTTGTCGCGAGTGTTGCGAGGCAATGCAATGGCGGCGCTGGAAAACGTCGCCCTCTGGCACGAGCGGGACATCACGCATTCCTCGGTCGAGCGGGTCATCATCCCCGATAGTTGCATACTGCTCGACTACATGCTGAACATGATGACGGATGTGCTCGATAAACTGCTCGTGTATCCGAACAACATGATGAAGAATCTGGAGCGAACGCATGGGTTGATTTTTTCGCAATCGGTGTTGCTTGCGTTAACGAAAGCGGGAATGAAGCGCGAAGATGCGTATCGCATTGTGCAAAAGGCGGCGATGGAAGTATGGGAGACGGCAAAGGACTTCAACGAGTTGTTGCAGGCAAACGCCGACATTGTTCGTGTGCTCGGGAAGGAAGCGATTGACGAGTTGTTCGATTTGAAGAAGAGCATTCGCCATGTGGATTACATCTTCAACCGTGTTGGACTTGTGCAACTCTGAACAGGAAACATACAAAACCGACGTACCACCTACTCAAGGGCGTTAACTACAGGAGAGCATAGATGGCAAAAAAATTCAAAAACTTCATCAACGGAAAATGGGTAGACGCGAAATCCGGCGAGACGTTCGAGAACCGCAACCCGGCGAATTGGGACGAAGTGCTTGGCACGTTTCCCAAATCGAGCAAAGAAGATGTTGACGACGCAGTGAGGGCAGCGCGCAAAGCCTTCGACTCGTGGCGTCTGATGCCTGCCCCAAAACGCGGCGACATCTTGCGCAAGGTCGGCGATATCATGGTTGCCCGCAAAGAAGAGCTTGCGCGACAAATGACGCAGGAGATGGGCAAGGTGCTCGCGGAAACGCGAGGCGATGTCCAAGAAGGAATTGACACCGCGTATTACGCGTCGAGCGAGGGGCGACGACTCTTCGGTCATACGGTGCCGAGCGAGTTGCCGAACAAGTTCAATATGGCGATACGCGTTCCCATCGGTGTGGCTGGTATCGTCACGCCGTGGAATTTTCCGATGGCGATTCCGACGTGGAAAATTTTTCCCGCGCTGCTCTGCGGTAACACGGTTGTTTTCAAACCCGCATCCGACACACCCGCCTCTGCGCAATCGCTTGTAGAAATTCTTGCTGAAGCAGGCGTTCCCGATGGCGTTGTTAATATCGTGCATGGCGGCGGCAGCGATGTGGGGATGGCAATCGTCTCTCACCCCGACGTTGATCTCATCAGCTTCACAGGCTCGACGGGAGTCGGCAAGAGAATATCTGCCGTCGCCAGTGATACATTGAAGCGCGTGTCGCTCGAACTCGGCGGCAAGAACGCTCAGCTGGTCATGCCGGATGCCGACATGGACCTCGCGCTCGACGGCGTTCTCTGGGGCGCGTTCGGGACAACGGGACAACGCTGCACTGCAACAAGCCGCTTGATTCTTCATGAGAAGATTCATGATGCGTTCGTCAAAATGCTCGTGAAACGCGTCGAGAAGCTGCGGCTCGGCGACGGGTTGAAGAAAGAAACACAAATCGGTCCGTGTGTCAACGAGGGGCAGCGGAAAACCGTGCAGTCATACGTCGAGATAGGATTGCAGCAAGGGGCGAGGCTCGTGGCAGGCGGCGAGATTGCGAAGGAGGGGAGCCTGAAAAAGGGTTGGTTCTATCGCCCCACGGTGTTCACGAATGTGCATCCAACGCACCGCATCGCAAAGGAAGAGATCTTCGGTCCCGTCCTCTCCGTCATCAAAGTCAGATCGCTGGAGGAAGGCGTGAACATTCTGAACGACACGATCTACGGCTTGTCATCCTCCGTGTACACGAAGGACGTCAATAGCGCGTTCCGTGCGATTCGCGACATCAAAGCGGGCATCACCTACATCAACGCGCCGACGATCGGTGCAGAAGCGCATATGCCGTTCGGCGGCGTAAAGCAAACAGGCAATGGTCATCGCGAAGGAGGCTGGACGGTGTACGAGTTCTTTAGCGAATGGAAAGCCGTGTATGTGGACTACAGCGGCGGGTTGCAGCGCGCACAAATTGATAACTACTAATTTGGTTGTTTGTTCAGGAAGTGTAGATCTCGTTGAGTGAATTTGATACGAAATGGATAACTGGATGATTGGATAGGTGGATAAGAGGGATGTATGAATTGTTTTGAGTTCATCAATCCATTCATCCCATGATCCATTTATCCTACGAGCCTTGGATCTTGACATGCGCTGCAATGAAGCAATATTGATTTGTCTCTACGAACACAATGAGTTCTTCTGAGTGTTTGTGGTCTGCTGTTTACACAACATCAACTATGAACACAAAGGAGAATTCTCATGTCAATCGTCATGGCGCACCGCGCCGTAGTCTTACCTAACGAAGTGATGCCGTCCCTCCGCAAGCACATCCTGGTGGACGGCTTCGATGTGGTCATTGACCTTCATAAGAGTCAAGGGTCCTACCTTGTTGATGCGAAAACCGGAAAGAAATATCTCGACTTCTTTACGTTTGTCGCGTCGAACCCCCTCGGGATGAATCATCCCAAGCTCGTCGAGCCGGAGTTTCTGGCGAAACTTGCGCGCGTCGCCGTCAACAAGCCGTCCCTTTCGGACATTTACACACAGGAGCAGGCGGAGTTTGTTGAGACGTTTGCCCGTGTGGCGATGCCGTCATATCTTCCGCATGCATTCTTTATCGAAGGCGGCGCGCTTGGCGTCGAAAACGCGCTGAAGGCGGCGTTCGACTGGAAGATTCGAAAAAATCTCGCAAAAGGATATCGCGAAGAGAAGGGAACGCAGATCATTCATTTCCGTCAAGCGTTTCACGGGCGCTCCGGTTACACGCTTTCACTCACCAACACTGATCCGGTAAAATCGGCGCTCTTTCCGAAATTCAAATGGCCCCGGATTCACAATCCGGCGATCCGTTTTCCCCTCAACGAAGAGAATCTCGCGCAGGTGAGGCTGGAAGAAGATCTCGCTATCAAGCAAATCAAACAAGCATTCGTTGATAACCGCGATGACATTGCAGCGATCATCATCGAAGCGATTCAGGGTGAGGGTGGCGACAATCAGTTTCGTAAGGAGTTCTTCGTCGCACTTCGCGAACTTGCCGATGAAAACGATGCGATGCTGATCATTGATGAAGTGCAGACGGGCATCGGCTTGACAGGGAGGATGTGGGGGCATCAACACTACGTCGAGCCGGATATGATTGCGTTCGGCAAAAAGACTCAAGTGTGCGGATTCTTGTGCGGCAGGCGAATTGACGAACTTGAGCACAATGTGTTTACGGTCCCCAGTCGCATCAACTCAACGTGGGGCGGCAACCTTGTGGACATGGTGCGCTCGCAACGTTATCTCGAAATCATCGAGGAGGAACAGCTCGTCGAGAATGCGCGCGTCATGGGAGAGCATCTGCTGCAGCGACTCAATGAGCTTGCAACGGAGTTTCCGCACTTCGTCTCGAACGCGCGTGGGCTTGGGTTGTTTGCTGCATTCGATATGCCCGACAAAGAAGCACGCGATAAAGTGAAGAATGCTTGCTACGAGAACGGCTTGATTATTCTTCCGAGCGGAGAGAGATCTATTCGCTTTCGTCCGCCGCTGAATATTGCGCGCAGCGAACTTGATCTTGGCATTTCGATTATTCGCGA
>CAYUFU010000017.1:0-27192 GCA_964444145.1 uncultured Chitinophagales bacterium | reverse complement strand
CAGCCCTTGCGTCGATGCTGAGTGATTGGTCGTGTGCGATGCTTCGTGTCCCACAGTTCCGATCTCCTGCGAAACGGTGAGTTGCTCGTTCGCTTGTGTGTAGTAGATGCCCCCCTTCTGGTAGAACACATACGTGATGCGTCCTTGCACGTAATACGTGCGTCCCGATTCACCAACCAGCGCCTCGTCGACGGCGATAGTGCCGGACTGCGCACCTGCCGACGCAGGCATGGATGGAACGGGCGCTATCGTCTCGTTTCCGCTCGCCAGCGGCTCAACAATCTGAGACGAATCGTTGCAGCCGATGATTAACGCTGCCGCCACGATGCTGAGACCAAGTGAAGTGAGTTTCATGCTGTTTCTCCTTTTGGATGATACTGTTGCTATGGTGATTTCTTCTTTCTACTCCTGTGGATGCCAACGCCGTGCCAACATATCGCGCACCTCTTTGCACGGTTCAACGGTCATATGATTCTGTTCTTGAAAAAAGTACATCGTCGCAAGCGTCGTTTATACAATCGAAAGTTGGTAGAGAGAAAAAACGGCAGCGCCTCGCTCCTTCAAGAATCGGGAACGAGGCGCTTCATCATTCGTGACTAGTGCCGCTTTGTACGTTGGTGCGGCAGCCGGCTTACAGGTCTTCGTCAGCCGAAGGCGGTTCGGTTCGGATGCTTACGCCAGTAATAGACACCTCATCGTAGACGCTGAAACTGATGCGAAGGTACAGCCTATTGGAAATACCCGAAAGCTGGAAGTCTTGGTGCAACACCAAGGCGCTCTCTTCGAGAATACCCGAGTGGTAAATCTTCTGATCGACCTCCGTGCGTTGTTTTTTGTGCGCAAGCGAATTGCGAACGTCGAGCATAGGGTTGATCATGAACGAGTACTCACCGCCTTCTTTAGCGTACTCGAAGTTGACAACGCCGCTTACGACATAGGATTCGCCGGTCAGTTCATCTACAAGCGTTTCGTTGATCTCGAATTTATTCGCGTCATTCACCTTGGCGAGAACCGGCGCGTCCGACCTTTCGCTGATGGGCGAGTTGACGGACGATTGTTCGTTGCAGCCGATGACGAGAACCGCCGCCACCGCCGCTGTTGCAAACATGGAACGTTTCATTGATGCTCCTTACGGATGTTGTGAATAATGATGTTGAATGTGCTTGTGTTCGTGCACTGAGGAGAAGCGAAAGTTATGCCAAGCGCCGGCTGATCATCGGTGAGGAAGAATCAAGGGTATGCACGCAAAGGCAGGCACGTGTCCGTTCTGATCTTAGCCGCGCAGAGAAAGAATGGAGGTTTTCTTTGTGAATTGTAGAAATGGGTTCTCTCCGATGAAGCGGAGAGAAGAACGGGCTATTGCAGCAAGAGCATCTTGATCGTTTTCCGAAACGTGCCCGCCTCCAATGTTGCGAAATAGATCCCCGAAGGAAGCTCGGACGCATCGAAGCGGACGGAGTGTGTTCCTGCGTGCTTGACGCCGTTTACCAGTGTTTGGATTTCTCTACCAAGAATGTCATACACGCGCAAGGTGGTCCATTGGGATTGGGGGATTGAGAACGTACAGATAGTCTGCGGGTTGAAAGGGTTGGGATAATTCTGATCGAGCGAATAAGCCAACGGTATGGACACCTCCGATGTGATCGAGGTTGGGATTTTTTTTACAACCTGTACGGCGTCAATGCCGATGAAATCGCCGCTGCCGCCGTTTGGTAGGACGTTGTAGAGCAAATACCGGAACGCAATCCGCACGGTGGAGTTTGAGGGAACTCTGTTACTCAAGAGATATGCTTTTCGTGTCCATCCCGTCTTCGGAACGGAAAAGTAATCTACGGTGATCGCGAAGTTCGACGTGTCGGCACCGGTAGTGGAAAGCAGCACCATCAACGAATCCGGATAATTGATCGCTGGGGGTGTGTTGTTCATCGAGCGAGTCCAGAAGATCAGGGAATCCACCCTTCCTGCCGTGTTCACGTTGGAAATTGGCGGGCTGATCAAGTAATCGTCTAAGTAAGGACCGTTTGCCCGCGCGAAATTATTTCCCGCGAACCCCGCGCCTTCGAACGGGATGAACGAGGAGGTGTCCGCGCCGCGAAACCATGGCGCAAGTGCTCCGCCGTCGCGATTGATGGCAAGCCAGCCTGTCGGCGGAAACGATCCGGCGTTGAATGGTTGATAGAATACCGTTGCCGTATCTACCACCTGAATTGTCAGCCGTGTCGTGTCGTTTGTGCGGTTGGAATCGCCTGCAAGTACTGTCCATGCGGTAACCGTATGAAGTCCAGCAACAGGCGTTGCCCAGGTGAGCGTGAGTGTATCGCGCCCCATCCGGGCTGCGATGGTACGGCCGGCGACTGCGGGTTGGGATTGGGTGTTGATGCGCCAGCCGATCGTGTATGAGTTTTCAGTGAAGGTGCCGATGTTGTGTACAATTGCTCCGATGTTGAGCGGAGCGTCATTGCTGATCACCAGCGGGCAGAGGCCACAGGGCTCGCTCCGTTTTCCCTTACCGATTCTTGACAGTGTGTGTTCGGGCAAAGGCGATGGCGAGGTAGCAAAGCTCAGTTGCGTTTCGTTGTAGATCAATCCCGCCGTTCCGATATCATGAAATGTCGAGTCAGCAACGCGGAATTCATCCACAAAGACATTGTTGCCATACTTGCTTACGCCGCGCAAGCTGATGAATAAGCGATTTGTGCCACGGTAGGAAAAGAGAGGAACAATTTGCTGACGCCAGCGATTCTCATTTCTCGGCCTTCGGAATCCGGCGAGCGCCGTCCATGGACCATTCACGCTATCGTTCGTCGCCACTTCGACATACAGTGAGTCGAAAGAAGAGAGGTACTCATCATCATGATACATCCAGAAGGAGAGAAATGGATCAGACGCGGAGGAGAGGTTGATGGAACGTGAGGTGATGCGTGCTTGTTCGCCGAGCGCCGCGTCGAAGGAATTGAATTTTGCCTGCCCAGGTCCGGCGTAAGGACTTACGGTTGGATTCGAGCCTTGACCGATAACACTCCAACTCACGCTAGTACCTGAGATGCGGCGAGTGTTCCAACCGGCCGGCAAAGTGAGAGAATTGAAGCCCTCGTGCAAATACACTGCGTCGTTCGTTCCTGCGATTAGCACGACAGCCTGAAGCAGGAAGATCGCGATGAGCAAGTTTGTTCGCGCCATGATCATTGCTCCCTTGTAGGTATTCCGACCAGAACTCGCGTTCAATATATCCAAAAAGAAACAAAAAGAGGATTGCTGTCTTCGAGCGCGTCCGGATGCGGCGACGATTCATCGGTGGGTCGAACCGCTGACATCTGCGCAAAAACAGAGAGGCTCTGCCCGAAGAATCGAGCAGAGCCTCACTGAGGAACGTCGAAGGATCTGTGTAGTCAGATCCTTCGTCCGCCTGCGGCGGACGAAGGATTTTATTACTTCAACAGCATGGCCTTCTTCAAACTGGTGAAGGTTGCGCCGCTGTTCGTTGCCTTCGCTTCGATGCGATAGAAATAGATGCCGCTGGCGACTTGCACTCCAGCGTCATTGCGTCCATTCCACAAAGCGTTGTACACGCCTGCATCGAGTACTTCATTCGTCAACGTTGCAACTCGCTGACCGAGCACGTTGTAGATGCTCAGATTCACGCTTGCCGGTTCCGGCAGCGAGTAGCGAATCGTCGTCGTCGGGTTGAAGGGGTTCGGGTAGTTCTGATCCAAGGCGAACACCTCGGGAATGCCGGCAACTGGATCTTTCACACTCGTTGTGAGGATGAGCGTATTGCCAAGTCGCTGTACCCAGGCGCGTTGCGCTGCACGTGCCGCGGCAACTGCGTTGGCGAATGAAGTTCCACCAAAGAGGCCGTAGCCGACGCGTTTCGTCGCACCTGGTGACACTGCGTAAGGACCCGAGCCAAAGACCTGGACATGGTCAACGTTGGCGTTGCCATCGCCGTTTGGATTTGTCGCTCGGTTGCTCGTCATATAGCGCCACTTGTCGCCGTTAGTCATGCGAGGTGGATACACCTCAGTGGAAGAGATGCCGATGCGCCGTCCACGGAACCGATTTTCATGCAAGGGTACGACGCCCATCCATGCGGTGGGCGAGACGCCCTGGTGCAATTCCAGCACCTCGATCGGGAACGGATTGCCGCTGTTGACGCCCGGAATCGTGTTCGTCGAGTCAACGATGACACTGCCGCGATCCTGGGCATTTGCCGGATTGACATCCCAGTCGAAGAACCCGCCGACGTGCAGCGTGGTCCACGGTGTTGATGATGTGTTCGTCACGTCAAGTTCGACGAGCAGGAAGTTGCTGAGCCCTGCAGAATCCCAACTCACGGTACGTTGATTGATCCGTGCGCCGAAAGGTGTTTCTGCAAGCGAGTCCGTGTACGAGGTGATAATCGTACGCCGAATTCCGGCTGAAGCGGACGAGTCGAGATTCGTGAGGAACTTGAAGTCCGCGTCGAAGACTTCCGGAGATGCGTTGTTGCGTGCAGCATCGGAGACGCGTACAGAGTCAAGCCCGACCATGAATGCGCCTTCGAACAGGCGTTGGCCCGCACTCGATACAGGATTGAACTGGAAGCCGCTGCCCGGACCCGTGCCGACAAACGCGTTCAACGAGCCGACGTTCCCTTCGTTTGTCACCGAGACGCGCATAGCGGAGGTGACGTGGTCAGCAATACCTTCTGTTGCCGGCGCGCCTCCTTGAACCTGCCCCATCACGATGAATGGGAAGTCCTGAGTCGAATCGGGTGCGGTTGCCGGATTTCCGGCATCAACTACGGTGGCCCACCCAGTACCTGTTCGCTGCCGCCCGTTCCAACCGGCGAGTCCACGACGATTCACAATCGTCACTGATGGTGCGAAGTGCGCGCCGCTTGCTGTAATCTGCGTTTGCCAATCGAGCCAGTACCTGCCTGCCGGGAGCGTTGTGCCTACAAGCAGACTGTTGCGCCAAAGTGGACGCGTCGTGCCCGGAGGCGTTCCCGGTGGGGGATAGCGCGTGTTGAAGATACGATAGAGTTGTGCATTCACGGACGCTCCGAGACGATTCGTCGTCGTATCACCAAATACGACGGAGCTACCTGCGCTATCTGGCACGCCGTTCCAGATTCTCAGGTTCGCGCTGATGAACGGTGTAGTAACTCCTGAATTACCGGTCTGATAGGCATACGTAAAGATGCTATCGATTCTCCATGACTGGCCCGATGGAATCGTAAAGTCGTCTGCGATCCTGAAGCGCGTCGTTGTCGTTATTCCAGAGGAGAAACCGGCAACGTTATTGGAACTGAGCGTATCGAGAAGGGAATTTTGAACCTCGCTCCAGTTGAACCCTGTAGGCGCAACGACGCCGCTCTTGGTTACAGGACCGGTGGAAAGCCCACCGTTGTCATAAATTCCAACAACAGGAGGAATAATGGTGAATTCCACCGTTGCGGTGTCGTTTGCACGATTGGCGTCGGAGGCGAGCAACGTCCACGCACGTACGGTGTTTGTTCCAACTGGGGCGCTGTTCCATTGGAATGTGAACGTGTCTTGCCCGGCAGTAGCAAGAATACGGGTGTTGCTCAATGTGGCTTGAACCACTCCATTTGCAGACCAACGGACCTGATAGGTTGTTTCTGGGAATGAGCCGTAGTTCTGCACGATGGCGCGGAAGCGCACAGTATCGGCAACATCAAGCGTGAATTCGACCCCGGAACCGTTTGCGGGAATCTCGATTACAGTGCCTCTGGGTGCCGCGTCGGACGGTTGCACCACGTCCACTGCAGCAGAGGGGTCGGCTGTTACGACCTGTTCTTCTTCCATCCGAGTAACAGTCGCTGTCTCCGTTGGCAGGGGTGTCGTTCCCGGTCGATCGTTCGCGGCTGTCCGCGCCAATGTTGCCACGCCGATGTCATGAACGTTGAACGCCGGTGCATTGAACTCATCAACACCCGGATCCGGCGTTGTCGTGCTGCGCACTTGTCCGTCAATATCCGTCGTGATACCGGGAATCGGCACGCCAATGTTGTTGACAGGCGTTGCCTGCAGTGTGTCAATCCGGAGATCTGTTCCCGTCCTGAATGCCTGATTGTGGCTTACGCTCGCCAAGTCGTAGGTTTGCGTGCGCCAATCGGTAAGCGTTGCGTAGTTCGTTGTGCCGACGCGACCGATGAAGCTGTTAGGATTGGATGGAACATACAAATCGTTGTTGTTCGACGTGAGGGTCGAGGTGGTCGAGGCTTTGTAGAACGCCAAGCCAAATCCTGTCCCCGTTTCAATGCGGTTGTTCACTGCGATGTTATTGCGCCAGACCTGGCCTGTGTGAGTGAGCGACCACAGAGCTGACGATTGCTTTGCAGTTGCGGCAGTTCCCGTCAGCCAGACAGAATTGTACGCGATGGTGTCCTGCTGCCCAGTTGATGCATAAATGCCTCGAATCGTCGCTGTTGCGCTGCTGGAGAGATTATCAAGGTCGTAAATTGCGTTGTTGTAGTAATCGCCGCTGGTAATGTCGGTTGAAGTCCCGAAGATATACATCCCTGCTGCGAACAAGGCGGCCGTCTGTCCCGCGCCAACCTTGACATTCTTGATAACGTTGTTCCAGATGCGCGTGTTGAGATGTTTCGTTGCGACCCATATGCCGGCGCAATTGAAGCCGGTCAATGCGCGAACATTCTGAATGATATTGCCGTTGATCTGTGTATTGGTCGCTTGTTGATTGTAAATGCCCAGCTCGCCAAGGCTATCCGTTGCCGAACCGATAGTGTTAAAGGGAACAGTGTTCCGGTCCGGAAACGCTGTTGAGCTGCCGATGATCAGGATACCGTCCGTTGCTGAGTAGATGACGTTGCCCGTCGTCAGGCCTGTGCCGCCGATCCTATTATTGTCCGGCGATCCGTTGGCGCCGTTGGTAAGGAAGATGCCGACGGTGCTCTTGTTTTGCGGCATCCGGATTTGCACACGCGTAACAATATTGTTATCGCTGTTGCCTTCCAGGAGAATTGCCGCGGATCCTGTTGCGGTGTCTTGAATAGTCAGCGTTGTTGTTCCTGTAGCGGTGTTCGTGATACCGTCAATCGTTACCCAACTTGCATCAAGCAAACGGAGGACGGAAGGTCCACGCCCGTTGATGACGACACGCCTGCCCGTTGCAGGCCGAATCGTGATGCGGCTGCTTGGTCCGGCACCGTAGATCGGTCCCTGCAGCGTAATCTGTCCGACCGTATCGGCATTGTCGTACTGTGCCTTTCGCTGCACACCGCCTTCGAAGAGGATGTCGGGTGCCGAGAGAGCTCCGCCGATGATTGGGCGATCGGGAGCGTTGTAGAGAGTGTCGTTCAAGGTGAACGTGACGGCGCCGGCGATACCATTGAGTCGAATCCGGTTGAATGCAGAATCAAGCGTGGGGAAAGTCGAACCCGCTGTCAACCCGACGGTGTATGTTCCCGCTGCAAGCGGCTGGGCGACAATGTAGCTCAGCACGCGCGGTGGGGGCGTCGAGCCTGGTGGGTTAATCCCCGATCCGCCGAAGGGAAATGTTCCTGTGTTGTTCGTGACGGCAAGATCTTGCGCGCCAATATAATAATCTACAATCGTTCCAGCTGCTTGTCCGGGTATCGTCCACCAATAGGTTTTCGTTGTTGCGTTCACCGAATCTGCGACGAGTGCTGTATACGTCGTTCCCGTCCGTAGCTTCCACCACAAGCGCGGAGCGCCGGTTCCGGTTGCAACGCCGCTGGTATCTGTGATGACCGCGCTCGCCACACGCCCCGCAGTCAGCGAGGAGTCGCGTACCTTCGTGTGTACGATATATGGCGGAACGATTTCGTTCGGCTCAACGATGAGTGACCACTGCACAACGCGTCCCGTGTCGGCTCCAGCAGAGTCGGTGACAGCGAGTATCCAGTTTCCAGCGGGCATCGAGGCAACCTGGAATACACCGAGAGGTGCATCGGGACGGAAGAACCCGGTGAACGGACTATCTGCGGCAACAACCGCTGATATAGGACGGCCCGCGAAATCGGTAAACGCCGTTCCGATGAAGTGGTCGCCAGAACCTCCTCTGCGACCGAGGAACCTTACGTTCGCGCCGTTGGGACCAGTCAGACGCATGATAATATCGCCGACGAAGGTATGGTACACCGTGTCGAGACGAATAGAGACGTAGTTCAGATTAGTCAACGCGGGCGTGACGAGAGTGTCGTAGTTCGTGACATTATCTCGAATAGGTGTTCCCGGTCTGCGCGTGTACACAACAGCCGATTGTGACGTTGAATTGTACACGTGCCGGAATTTTCCCGCCTGCTCTTCTCTCGCGATGCGAAGCTCCTCATCGGTCAGCACACGGCGCTCCGCCCGCTCCTTTGCGGCGATCTCCTTTTTCGAGAGTTCCGTCCCCGCAAATGTCTGTTGGACGAACAGACTCAACACAAGTACGATCGGAAGGCAGAGCGCCTTCCAAATAGTATTGCGATGCTGCATGACTCCTCCTGTTTTGTTGGTTGTGATTGGTGAGTGGTTTAGTGATAGTTGTTTCGATCAAGTGTGAAGGCGTACCTTCATCCTCATTGAAATCGTTGCTCGTGTGTCGCGCAATTAGCTATAGAGATAAATACTCGACGGTGCTGATCATGCGATTCAACAGAAATCGTTCTGCTCAGTGATCGGAAGTTTACAGTGTGAAGTGTGTCGGCGCCCGACGGATTGCTGACTAAAAGGGGAACGCGACGACTTTTGACCTACCGCAAATTAGCAAACCTTAAGAAGAGAGTCAAGTGAGTTTCTGAAATTTTCGACAATAAAAAACGCCTCCCGACTTTCATCGGGAGGCGTGCTCGTTGGGCGACGCGTCTGCTCGCCATGCGAGAGTTTGTTACTTGAGGAGAATGAGTTTCTTCAAGCTGTTGAACTTCTCACCGGAAACGCCCGTCGCTTCTATCCGGTAGAAGTACATACCGGTTGCGACCTGCGCTCCTGCGCTGTTCCGTCCGTCCCAAACCACGTTATGGAACGCCGCCGGCATTTCGCCCTCTGCCAGCGTTGCCACTTCCTGACCGATCAAGTTATAGATTTTCAAACTCACGTTGGCTTGTTCAGGCAACGAGAATTTGATGGTCGTATATGGATTGAACGGGTTAGGATAGTTTTGCTCAAGTGCATAGACTGTCGGCACTTCGCCTGCGCCTGACGCAACATCTGTCGCGAGCCTGCGGTAGCGAACGATCGTGCCTGCATTGCCGACTGCCCAGCCCCAAACGTTGGTTCCTACCTGAACCATGGACACATGGTTCAGAGCCTGCGTGCCCGTGTAACCATTTTTCGGAGTTGCAGCCCACGTTGTTCCGTGATTGCTCGTCCAGAAGACGTTGGTTCCACTGGTTGCCCAGAACTCCGTTCCGCTCACACCACCCATACCGGTGACATTCGCGCCAGCCGCTGTTGCGGCAGTGTAGGTGCCACCACCGTTGACAGACCGTTGGGTCGCTCCTCCGCTTCCACCCGCCATACCAAGACCGCTCGGGCTTGCCGCGTTGAACCAGACAGCGAAGCTATTGAGCAGGCCCGTCGTGGCTGAACCCGTGAATGCAGTTGTTCCGATGTTCGGCGTGTAGTACACCTTCGTGTTGTTCGTGCCGAACCAGGCGTATGTACCGCGAACCTGGAAGGAGTTGTTCCAACCGGCTTCCGTACCAACCTGCGGCAAAGCAGGTGTTAACTGAGTCCACGTTGCGCCGCCATCCGTTGTTCGCAGGAGTAACCAGTTGCCGCCGACGGGATCGCCCTCGGCGTAACCGGTCGTCGTGTTCACCATCTGGATGCCGTTGATGAACGCGGCAGCGAGTGTGTACACTTGCGTCCAGGTTGTGCCACCGTTCGTCGTTCTGTAGATGAAGGTTGCGCCCGGTGAAGTTGTGCACCACGCGTTGTTTGCGTCTATGGCTTCGATTGCATACACATCAGCCGTACCGATTGGTGTGCCGCCGGGATTGGCGTTGGTCCACGTCGTGCCGCCGTCGGTAGTGCGACGTACCGTACCGCCTGCACCTGCAGCCCAGGCAACGAGATTGCTTACCGCCTTCGTTGTATAGAGCACACTCGTGGTTCCACTTGTTTGAACAGTCCAACTTGTATCGTTCGTAACACCACCGGGTCGAATCGTAAACGCGGCGTCACTCGTGTCGGCAGGCCTGCCGGTTGAGCGTCGTGCGATACGAATGAAACAGTTGGTGGAGTTGATGCCATTTGGAACTGTCCATGCATATGTTCCGTCCACCATATCAACCTCCGTTCCCGGTATGCCGAGAGCAGCAGCCTTTGGGTGAATCCAAGTGCCGGGGCGAGCAGGAACGACTGCGATCTGGGTATAGGGTCCGCCTCGTCCTGTGGTTGAGTAGGAAATTGCAACAGAGTCAACACCGAACTGTGACCACACGATGTTCTCGGTTGTCCCGCCGGTGAAGATTTCTCCGCCGTTCGGTCGCGTCACCGTTATGGTTGTATCGCCGATGAGATCGAGTCTCACACGAACACGGCCGATCGTCGGGGTGTTGCCGCGAGCGAGGACATGTCCGCGCAGCGTACCGCCGGGCAATCCTGCCGGATGAATGCGCAACGAAACCGCCTGGCTGTCGCCCGGCGCGAGCGTGCCCGCGGTTCTGTCGGTGGACATCCATGGGAACAAGTCGCGCGTCAACAAGACTGCGAGATTGTTGTGCACGTACGCCGCATTGAAGACGACCTGAAGCGCCGTTGTGCCGGTGGCATTCTCGATGCCGATGGTCGCAGAGTTCGTTACGCCGACCATGCGGAGATACTGATAGAGGATGTCGCCGTTCGCCTTGACGATGATTTGGAAGTTCACCGTGTCCGTCGTCGTTCCGAACCGCAAAATATTCGACCACTGCACGATGAAGCGGTTATTTGCGACATCCCGCAGGTAATGCACGGTGCCTCCCAACGCCGGGTTCAGGTCGTCCCAGAATCCGTAAAGCGCGTTGTTCGGCTCGGTCGCCGTCGGGATTGCCGTATTCGTGAACGTTGTTGAGGTTGACGTGAAGCTCAGGAATCCGTTCGAGCAGACACGGATGCCGGTGTACGTATTGCCGTAGAAGCTGAAGTTGAAGCCCAACGGACCAAGGTCAACGTTTTGATCATCCGACAGAGTTACCGCTGTTCCTGTTGAACGGATGTCCACATAGTTGAATTGTGGTCCGCCCGGTTCATCCGAATCAATCCAGATGTAACCGAACGCATCGGGTCCGCCGCGTCCGTTGATAATCGAAGGAGGCTGACCGGGTCCCGCATGCTCAACGCCTTTGCCGAGTTCGATGACGTGCTGCTGCTGCTGGCTGCGCTCGATTGCACGATCGCTCGCCTCGCTTGGCGGTACGCCTTCCTCAAGCGTGTAACGCAAGGTGTCCGTTCCCGAGTTGCGCACGAAGAACGTCGAGCGCGTGGTATCGGGCGTGTTGCGCCGGTTGTAATAGAACGTGTCGGGTCGGACGACGATGTCCGCCTGACCTACGGCGACGCCGCGCATCCGCACCGTCGGTGGCGTTGGGTCATTACTTGTGAACGAAAGCGTTCCTAACTTCACCCCCGCAGGCGTTGACGATGTGAAGCGCAAGCGCAAGCGGAATGTGTCGAGCGATGCAATCGTCCGGCTCGTCACCGACGGTGAGAACGCCGGGTTGCTGCTCGTGATGTTGGTGATCGTCAGCGTTGACGCGCCGATGTTTCTCAGGAGAACTGTTTTCGACGAATCCGTCCTACCAAGAGGAACATCGCCGAAGTCAACCGAATCAGGAACTACGGTCAACTCCGCTCCCGCCGGCGGAACGACAAACATCCGCACGGGGATTCTCAGTGTATCGGAGAGTGCGGAATTCGTCGCTGTGATCTGAATCTCGCCGCGGTAGTTGCCGGGATTGTTATAGATCAGAGGATCGGTGGCATCGAAGCGCGCCGTCATCTGCACGGAGTCGTTGATTGCGATCGTGCCGGAGGTTGGTGCGACTGAGAGCCATGGGGCAAAGGCGCCTCCGCTGGTCAGTGTGCTGAAGCAATCCATTTCCGTTGTTGTTCCCAACGGTCCAACAAGTGTTGTATTGCCTGTTGTGAGGTTTGCTATGCGCAACTCACCGCGCGCGGGGGCAGTATTGTTGTACGCCGCAAGATAGCAGATTCCGGTCGAGCGATCGAAATCCATATCCTGCGCGAAGTTGCAGTTGAATCCGATATACCCAAGCAGCGTCGTTGCACCGGTTGTCTTATTGATCCGGTACAGCGAGTCGTTCAAATTATAGCCGAACATCTGGCCGGTATTATCGAAGTCCATACCGATGAGCGCAGGCGCTCCATTCGCAGCGGCGACAAGCGTTGGCGCGCCGGTCGTGCGGTTGATCGTGTAAATGTTCGTTGTTGTCAACGTAACGGCTGTCGCGTAGATTGTTCCGCTCGTCGGGTCAATTTTCATCGCCGTCCATGTTTCACCGGTTCCCGGCGGTGTTGGGCCAATAACGGTGAATACTCCTGTTGCCGTGTCAATACGTCCGAACGAGATCGGCGCGGTTTGCCGAATTGCGAGAATCGAATTGGTCGTCGGATCGAAATCGCCGGCGAAGGATTGGACCGTGATCGGTCCCGGAATGAGTGTTCCCGGAGTCGCGAGATCAAATTTCGTCAACGCATTTGCGGGAGTGCCGAGAAGATTGATACCGATTGCGTTGATCGCATCGAGTGTGACATTCGGCTCGCGCCCAATAGGACCTTGCTCGGAGCGCGGTGCCGGACCGAAGTCCGCCATTGACGTTGGCGGTACGGATGCCGGTTGCGTCCTGCTGATTTCAACAGGTATCACCACAGGCTCAGCCGGTCCCACCATGTCCGCCGAAGTCCGCGGGAACATGATTGCCTGTGCTGCGAAGTTACCGCTCGTCGTGCCGATGTTGCGCACGAAGAACCGGATCGAGTCGCGGGTGTTCGCCACCATCGCTGGACGGACGAGCGAGTCAATCCGAGCGCGGAAGAGCGGAACACCCACCGACGTGCCAGTCAGCGCGATGTCCACCCGCGGATTTGTCGCGTCGTTGCTCAGAATAATAACGCGCCCAGTGTCGGTTCCCGCCGGCACTACAGGCGTGTATGTCACGCGAATACGCGCCGAGTCGCCGATTGCAATAGAAGTAGAGGTGGCGACTGCTGTGAACCGCGGGTTGGTCGTGGTGACAGATGTCAGCGTAAGCGTTGCTGTTCCAACGTTGCGTACACGCGAGCTATCTCGTCGCGAGTTTCCGATCGCAGTGCTCGGGAAGACGAGTACGGTCGGCGAAACGTTGATCGCTGCCCCTGATGCCGGATTGACGCGTAGGCTTGCCGGAACAGTCGAGCGACCCGCCGGATGATCCGGATGCGGCGCATCAACGAAGATGTTCGCGTTGTATGTCGTTCCGGGGGTCAAACCGGTCGCATCGAACGTGCAGACGATACTCTGATTCGCCGCAGGGGGAATTCTGCCCTGCAGCGGGTTTTCGGAAATCCACGGCGCATCCGGCAAGTAGATGCGGACCGCGAGGTTGTTGTGCATGTACGGGGCATCGCTGACAACTTGTAATGCCACCGTACCAGTAGCATTCTCGATGCCGATAGTGGCAGAGTTCGTCGTACCGACCATGCGGAGATACTGGAAGAGCATCTCGCCATTCGGTCGGAGAATGACCTGGAATGTCACCGTGTCCGTCGTTGCACCGAAGCGCAACACTTTGTCGTACTGCACGATGAAGCGGGAGTTCGTCGTGTCATAGCGGTAGAACGCCCGCGCGCCGTTCGTTGCCGAAAAGATCAAGTCATCCCAGAAAGGATAGATCGCATTGTTCGGCTCGACGGTTGTTGGAATCGCCGTGTTGGTAAACGTCGTTGACGTTGATGTGAAGCTCAGGAATCCGTTCGTGCAGAAGCGGATCTGATTGTACGCCGTTCCATAGAACGGGAACGAGAAGCCAATGGGGAAGGGACCGACGTTGGTGTCGTCGCCCAAGCCCGTAATCAGCGTCCCGTTAGTGCTGATGTCCACCCAGTTGAACGTGGGACCGCCCGGTTCATCAGAATCTATCCATGAATAGCCGAAGCCATCAGGACCGCCGCGTCCGTTTGGCGAGAAGCGCTCGCCGGGATTGGGATTCTCGACGCCCTTCGGACGCTCGACAACTTTTTGCTGTTGCACGCTGCGCTTCACCGATGGAAGATTCGGATCCGGTGCAAGGCGCATGCGCACAGAGGCGTTGTCATCCGAGATCCGGAAGTTAACAGTATCCGCCGCGTTGTTGGTGATGACGAACGAACGCGTACGCGATCCGCCGACCGACAACGTCTCGCGTACCGCCGTCGGGTTGAACGTGAGCACCGGCGATGTCAACGCATCGAGGCCCGTCGTTCCCGTTCCAATGACGACGGACGGGAAATTACGCGTTATGTACGGTGGAGGTGCATCTACACGGACGCTATACGTTCCCGATGGTAACGGAACAATGAGCAGTCCGGTCGTGCCGTTTGTCGAATCGGTGAGAACGACGGTCGTCCCCAATTTCACTTCGACGAATGATCTGAGGTTTGTCGTTGCCGTGTGCGAGAAGACGGTGAGCGTTCCGCCCGGCGCGGGACGCAGCGCGAAGTTGCCGAAGTTGAGCGTATCGCCCCGCGTTATCGTCACGGTACGCGTCGTGTCAACATAGCCAAACTTACGACCGCGGAAGGTGATGCTCCGCGTCGTCCCCGGCGTGTCGACTCGAGCGCCGACCTTGAAGCGTCCGAGTGCGTCGCTTGTTGCCCCGACGAACGGCGTCGCGTTTGTGATGTCCACATTCACGCCGCTGATGATCGCACCGCCATCCGTGCTCACGGTAACGCCCTTCACCCAGCCGAAGTTCTCCGTTGTCGCTATGCCGGAGACCCACGATTGATACCATCCAAGACGGTTATCGCACCAGTTGGGCCAGACTTTGCCGTTACCGGATGTAATGCCGATGTAGTCGCCTTGATAGCCTGTAGCTAATCCTGCGATTGGCGTCGGACGGAAACGCGCATCGCTGACTTGAACATCGGTCCACGTGACCCCGCCATCAATCGAGCGTGACATCCAGACTTCCGCCGAGTCGGCGGTCGTGTTGCGCTGATCGTAGTAGACGATGTTCACACCGCCCGACTCGTCCACGCGAATCGCGGACATGTATTGGCGAGGACCTGCAGTTGGGTCCTGATTCACGAGAACTTTCGTCCACGTGGCGCCTTGGTCGGTCGAACGCATCAATGTAATATCGCCCTGGTCGCGTGCCGGGAGCAACGGCGCTTTCTCTGCGGCAGTAACGTAAATCCAACCATTGCGCGGACCGCCTGAGCGATCAACATCAATGCGTGGGAAGCCTGAAACACGAATACTATTGAAGTAACTTCCTGCGCGAATGCCGTTCATGTCAATCGCGCGGTTTGTGGAGACTGCCCACGTAACCCCGCCGTCGGTTGACATCGCGAAGCCGAGAGAATCTTCAGTCGAGTTCTGTCCGTTGGTTGTGCAGTTTGCCCACACTACATAGACTTGCCCATTGGGTCCGACGCGAATGTCGCACCCTTGATGGTGGTGCCCACTGCTGGGGGGTGGACTGACGGGTGCTGCCGACGACCATGTTGCGCCGCCATCGGTCGAATACGAGATTACGATGCGGTTTGCAAACGTTCCACTAAAGTTCGTCCAGACCGTGTAGCTCCGTCCGTAGAATGGACTGGTCGGAGCGTCGTCTGTGCCGGAGAAATTCTTGTCAGCGCCCGAGCCGCCAGGGATCGCGATGTTCGCCGACCAGGTCACACCGTTGTTGGTGGACCAGTTGGCTGACATGCCGGTCGAGCCGCCAAGGTGGCTGATGATGAACCGCCCATCTTTGTCAATTGTTGGGCCCGGATCACCCGAATGGCCACTGCCAAACAGCACCGAGTCGCCACCGCCCCAGGTCGTTCCGCCATCGGTTGTCACGTACACACCTTCGCCGATAGCAATCGGGCTGATGCGCACGGTGTTGGATGATGCGAACATGATGTTTTGGTTCGATGGATGCCGCACGATAATGACCTCACTTTGCGTGTGGGTCGTGTTCGGATGCGGCCGAATATTCGGTTCGATGACGAACGTTTCGCGAGGACCATAAAAAACACGCGGCTGTGTCGGCGGCGTGTACTTTATAGTTTGCGTTGGCGCGGGCATGGAGGTCTGCTCACCGGTGGGCACAAGTTGCGTGCTTGCCGGGTGCAGGTTCCATCGCGCGTCTTCAGCTCTCTGTTGTGCGAATGCGTTGACGACAAAAAGGATCGTCAACGTCGCCCATACGAGTGCTAGTGACCTTCGAGACATGAAGCCTCCTTGTTGTTGGTTGTTGTGTTGGTGATGTCCGAAGGACTCCTTCGGAGTGGATTAGGGTTACAGCTCTTCGACCAGTGCTGGGGATACACAATGGGGTCTGGGTGAAATGTGACGTTCACGTTGTTGGAACAGTGATAGTGAAACACGCAAGTCTCTATGCACAATCCCGCCTACCTTTATGCTTTATCCGAGGCGGGCAGGCACATCTTGCGGATTAGAATTGACCACGATTATACATGAAGGAAGAAAAAACCCGACGAGCAAGAATCTCCCCACCGAAACTCTTCAGGGGGTGAAACGGGGGTGAACGCCGAGGATTCTATACGAATATGCGAAGAGTAAATTGCATTGTCAACATTTTTTTTCCTTGTTAGGATTTTTTTCGCGATGGGATGGCGATGCCCGTCGAGTGACTGTAGAAAAACCTTGCATTAACTTGGTGCTGAAAAAAACTCTGAGTATTGACACGAGCTTTATAGCTTGTGTGAAATCCTGTAGAGCGACACTCCGTGTCGCCCGTTTGGAGCGAGATGAGCGATTCGGAGAATCGCTCCACCAGTGCACTTGCTCCTTCACCTATACTCATTAGCTCGTGCGAAATGATTAACTGACGTTGCGCAAAGCAACACCGAGGGCGGTGCCCTCGGCTATTCACATTCGTCCCTTTCGGGGACGGCCATATGTTGGACCTCATTATGCACGACCTCTCGACGAATGCAAGAGCCGAGGCAAGGGCGTCAACCATGAACAGATCGGGGCGAAGCCCCGACACGAAATTGCAATATGAATGCGAACCCTGAAAGAGTTCGATCACTCTGTTTGCGAAACATCGGTTAGCATGCTGCTTTTGAAATTCCTTTGCGCCTCTTGGTGCGCGAGTTCAGTGTAGTTTTCGACTGCACTCTTGAGAGATGAACTCCACCTCCAACGAAACTCCGATACCCTGTGTCCACCTGCCGCTTCGCACGTGTCTTTGTCGAACGGCCCTGATATGAGCCTACTTCATGAGAATGAGCTTGCGCGTTGTTGAGTGTGTTCCTGCGGTGAGCCGATAGTAATACACGCCGCTCGAGAGGTTGGAGCCGTCAAACTCGACGCTGTACCTTCCGGGTTGAAGTTGCTCGTTCACGAGCGTTGCGACTTCTCTTCCCAGCACATCATACACCCTCAGGAGGGACGGGGCAGCTTGTCCCGACTGGTCGAGATGTCCCGTCTCTACGGGTATGCTGAATCTGATGTTCGTGATCGGGTTGAACGGGTTCGGATAATTCTGCTCCAATTGGAATGTAGAAGGAGTCTTGGCCTCCGAAACGCTCAATGGTGGTATTGACGGAAGACGATAAACGGTGTTCGCTCTTAGATTTCTGTAGTGCGTTCTCAAGCCAGAGGGCCATCGAATGAGCAACGAGTCCACTTGACTGTGGGTATTCAAACCGAAGTGCGCAGTCATCATGTTCTGCGAGCGATAGCCGACGCCGGCGTTTATCTCTCTCATCAGGTGGAGCGTGCCGGCGTGGACTTCGATTTGCGCGCCGACGCCAAAGAGATTATTAGAGGGGCTGAGCGAGAGCAAGTTGATCTCGATCCACTTCTTCGCCGTGTCGCTGTTATTGCGAAACAAATGATTGCCTGTTGTGCCGGTACCTGCGGTGTACAAATCCATATCGCCGTCGCGATCGTAATCGCCCCACACTGCGCTGAGCTGCGTGAGTCCCGCAAGTCCGGCTTCCGTCGTGACATTCGTAAATGTTCCGTTGCCGTTGTTGCGATACAACACGCACGTTGTGCTCTGTCCAAAAGCATTGACGAACAAGTCTTCATAGCCGTTATTGTCATAGTCTGCCCACGTGACGCCCCAAGAGATGAGGGGGTCGGTGAGCCCCGAGCTTGCGGCAACGTCGGTGAAGGTTCCGTTGCCGTTGTTGCGGAAGAGTTTTATTGGGATCGGCGTTGTTCCTCCTGCGTAGCCTGCAACCGAAAAATCCCACAAGCCGTCGTTATTGTAGTCCACCCATTGCGCGCCTCGTGCAGCGCCTTGAACTCCAAGCGTTGCCGCAATCTCCGTGAAGGTTCCGTTGCCGTTGTTACGATGCAGGAAACTTGGGCCGCCGGTCTGCAAGTTACCGATGAACAAATCAGGCAAACCATCTTTGTTGTAGTCCCCCCAGGTAATCGCCTGCTCGAGCACACCGGCAACTTGATGGTTGACGCCGGCTGTGTCGGCAACGTTCGTGAATGTCCCGTTGCCATTGTTCCGATAGAGCACGTCAGGGCTGCTTGCGGAATTTGAAACCGAGGAATAGAAATCGAGCCGCCCGTCACGGTTATAATCAGCCCATGCGGGCATTTGAGATCCGACCACATTGATGCCTGCGCTTGAAGTGATGTCGCTGAACGTCGAGTCGTTCGAAGGAAGGAGATTGTTTCGCCAGAGTTTTGTTGCACCGGCCGTGATCGTCGTGACCAGATCGAGATCGCCGTCATTGTCGAAATCGCCCCACGTGCAGGAGGTCGTGTTTGCATTGTCGTTCAAGCCGACTGCGGCTGCAACTTCCGAAAACGTCCCGTTGCCATTATTGCGGTACAATTTGTTAGGCACGCTGCCTGCGGTCGGCACGAACAAGTCGGGCAAGCCGTCGTTGTTGTAATCAGCCCATGCAATGCCGCGCGTCGTCGTTTCGCCCAAGCCGGTTCCTGCAATGGCCGTAACGTCGGTGAATGTGGTTTGCGCAGCAGTCTCTACGATGAGCGCGAGAATAAATACAAGAAGAGAAGAGTAACGCATGATAACTCTCCTAATGTGAAGGGTGGGCAAAGCACGAGTTCCATGCGGAATGAAGCTCGTGCTGTCATTACACTCTATTTTACCACCATGAGTTTGCGCGTTGCGCTGAACGAACCTGCCTCGAGACGGTAATAATAGACGCCGCTCGAAAGATTCGTTGCGTCGAATTGCACAGTGTACGTTCCGGGTTGAAGTTGCTCGTTCACCAGCGTTGCAACTTCTCTTCCCAACACATCATACACCCTCAGGAGAGACTGGGCAGCTTGTCCCGGCTTGTCGGGATGCCCCGTGCCGACGGGAATGCTGAATCTGATGTTCGTGCTCGGGTTGAACGGGTTCGGATAATTCTGTTCCAAGCTGAACGCGCTCGGCTGCTCTGAAGACGTCGAAACCGCCGTGAGTGTTCCGACCGTAATGTGCTCGGCGTTGTGAATGCGCTTCGTCGTGTTATCCTGCACGAAGACGAGAACGCGCGTCCGCGCAGAATTCCATCCCGAGGCAAGGGTTATCGTGCGCGGCACGGTGATCGTTTGGCCTTGTGAGATCGTGATCGCGCTGCCGCTTGCATCGGGCAGCATTGCGCGATGCACGCCGTCGTGAATGAACGGCTGCCCTGCCTGCGGGTGAATCAGGCTGTCTTCCACCACGACGAACTGCACGCGTAGATTCGTCGAGTTGACGGCTTGCTCCGCGGTGATGCGCGCGGTGATGGAGAGCATGTTGCCGCTGCGCGAGCCGGAAAGCGCGATGGCGATCGGACTCGCGACGCTCATCTCACTGTTGATCGCCGTGATCCATGTGGTAGCGCTGTTCGCCGCGTTGATATCGCCATCAACGCGCATCGTTGGCGTGGAAGAATTCGTGTAGTAGGTTGAGCGGGCATCCACGGGCGCGGGGTTTGCGGTGTAGTACGGATCACCCGCGTACGGATAGCTCGCATGGTACGCGATCACCAGCACGCGATCCCGCTGCGCATAGGCCGGCAGCCAGTTGACGAAGAACGCGACCTTCTGCGGAAGGCAGGTGCTGCAAAATACGTTCGTGAACAATTCTGCGACGACTTTACGCGGCGCCGCATCGACGCGCAGCGTTTCAAAGATCATCGCGAGCGCGATGACGCTTGTGACTGTACGCTTCATAAGTCCTCCCATGATGATTGGAATTGATGCATCAATATGGGAAAAAGAGTGTCACGAAATCATCACGAATCTCCGAACAGATTCCTTCATTTCATGAGAACGAGTTTGCGCGTTGCGCTGAACGAACCTGCCTCGAGACGGTAATAATAGACGCCGCTCGAAAGATTCGTTGCGTCGAATTGCACAGTGTACGTTCCGGGTTGAAGTTGCTCGTTCACCAGCGTTGCAACTTCTCTTCCCAACACATCATACACCCTCAGGAGGGACAGAGCAGCTTGTCCCGACTGGTCGTGATGCCCCGTGCCTACGGGAATGCTGAATCTGATGTTCGTGCTCGGGTTGAACGGGTTTGGATAATTCTGCTCGAGTGAAAACTCTGTTGGACCCGATTCGTCGTTCACGCCGAGTGGGCCTCCGGCAACGCCGAAGCCGTCCGATACGAAATCGTCGAGGTACCACCCACGATACACAATGGTGTTGTTGTCTGCACCGAAGTCAAAACGAAACGCGATAGTATTTCCTTCAGTTGCGATGCCGGTTAGATCGAACGACACTTTCGTCCAACTACTGCCGCCGACGCTCGACCAGCCGGGTTGTCCGCCAAGCGGATTGCTGAAGCCGCTGTAAATCGCCGCAGTCGGATAGCCGCCGATGGGTGTGAGAGTTTGAAACGCGCCGCCGTTGATGGACGCTTTCACGTTGCCGCCGTCGAAACGGCTCTCGAATTGATGCCAGTGGTAGAACGAAAACGTTGCACGATTCGAGAACACCGAGTACGTTGGCGTTGTAAGCGATGAGAGCCGCGGACCTGATGTGTAGTTTCCGCCGAGCGCCGTTGCCCACACGCGTGTTCCGCTGAACGCCGGCGGCGAGATTCCGCTCGGGACGCCGTATTGCCAATCGTTCGTTCCCGTAAAGGTGCCGTTGGTCGTTTCGAATGTATTGCTGATGTGCGTAAAGTTCTTGACGCGGAATTCATGGAAGCCCGTCGCAGGAGAGTACGACGTGTTGCCGCGCGCATCAACGGCTTTGAAGCGGTAGGCAATCAAATCGTTGTCGCGCAGCACGCTTACGGGAATGCGAAGCGAATCGGCATACATACTATCCGGTGACGCAACCGTGATGGGGGGTTGCGCATTGCCGTTCAATGAGTATTCGATGTTCACGGTGAGCGGAGGACTGATATCCACAACTTTCGCAGTAAGGAGCGGAGGCCAGCTTGTCGGCGCAATATTGCCGCGCGGCGTGTGCGTGATCGTGGGACCTTGCGCATCGGTGCCGACTTGATACGTGAAAAATCCCGTGAGCGGATAGCGCACCGCGTTGCTATCGTTCTTTGCGCGGAAATAGTACGAAACGTTCACGCCGTTGCCGAGATACGGAATTTGTCCGCGATAATTCTCCGTTGCGCCTTGGCGCGAGAGAAGCGCGCTTCCGGTAATTGTCCCGTTCGGTCCATACCAAATGCGCGCCGAGTCGGCAAGAAGGGAAATACGCGAGCGAATGCGAACGGTGATGAATCGCGCGGCTGTATCTGCCGTATTGCCCGGCGCGGTGTGCTCCATCCAAACATAGTGCGCGGCTTTCGCGGCGTTCAATATCCCCCAGCCAAAAAGGCGATCAGGATTGTTTGCTCTGCTTGCTGTTTGCCTCATCGCTTCTCGCACCTGAAATGGGATGAGACCTGGATTCGCGCTAAGAATAAGGGCTGCAACACCCGCCGCAAGCGGGCAAGAGAAAGATGTCCCTGATGAATTTGTATATCCCGAAGTTCCGGAGGCAACTCGAACGCTCGATCCCAATGCCATCACATCCGGTTTTGTTCTTCCGTCTGCAGTCGGGCCCACGGAACTGAAAGATGAACGCGCTCCGCTGGACGTCACAGCTCCGACAGCAATAACATTAAAGCCGTCTGCGGGGGCACCGAGAGTATTACGCGAGGGATTGTCCCCAGCGTTGCCAGCAGAGTTTACAACGACGATGCCGAGCTGTGCAGCGCGGTCTGCGGCGCGTGTAATTGTTGTTGTCAGACCATTCATATCCTCCCAGGTGTAGCTCGGCCATGGCGGGTCAAATGGTGCCGTAGGATCGCCGTATCCCAATGATGTTGAGGTTACATCTACTCCTAAACTATCTGCCCAAATTATTGCTCTTACCCATGCATCTTCTTCTACGGGCGTTTCAGAGGCAATATTCTCAGTCCGCGCGAGAAGAAAGGTTGCTCCGAATGCTGGACCTATCAGGTTTCCTTCGGCAAATCCTCCAACAGTCGAGAAAGTCTGCTGCCCATGGGAGTCGTTTGTTGCAAGGACAGAGTCGTTCCTTATAAAATCATAGCGAGCAAGGATTGGTCTTGTCGAGAGTGCAGGATGTACGGCGATGTTTGGAAAGGCATCATCCATTATGCATATCAGAACTCCTACTCCTGTTATGCCCTCGTTGTGCAGTGCGACGACGTTGATTTGTTGATTTTGCGTCAGTGACAAGCCGTAGTCCAGAACTGGCGTTACCCGCGTGTTAATCGGGTTGGGCGCATTGTCAAGAAAGGCAGGAGTGTCCTCTATCGATCGTTTCCGCTTTTTGAAACGCATTACAAGCTCCACCTCTCGGACGAACGGTAATGCAAGCAGGCGTTGAACATCTGCCTTTGTTACGTTTGCACTTACAGCATTGAACCATTTTATTTCATGTCGAATAGACTGAACTTCCGTCGATACAGATGATATATATGAAGGTTCGACAGGAATATCCTCAAGCGTCACAAGACTTACTGTATCGGTTCCAAGTGCTTGCCGTCTTCGATTAATCGCCCGCTGCGTTAGATAGCTGGAGGGTGAAAGCGAGAGCTTCTGCTCGACATTTGCGCCTTTGTCTGTCATGAAAATCCAAACGGGAAAGTGCTTTTCGCTCTGTATGTCCGCATAGTATTTCATCAACATCCGGCCCATCTTTCTTTGAGCTTGAGCGCCACCAAATGAACACAGCAGTGCGAGGGCGCAGAAGAGCTTCATGATATTCATATGATTAGTCCCTTCAGTGTTAGTTGTCCCAGGTATTCGCATAACCTATCATCTCCTGATCCGGCGCATCGAATACCAAATGCGCTGAACATTCCCACTGCCCATTAATTCCTCCACCATAAAAAACACAAGGCCCAATCACATTGAGCGTTTGCCCTATCCTTGGGCAATGAACTTCAGCCCTTACCCACCAATACGGGATCAAAGGTTTGCAGTCACGCCATTCTCCGTCTATCGAAAAAAGGGGTGGCGGTTGATTAGTCCCGCATGTTTGTCCACCTATTGACCAAGCTTGTGGGTTAGGAACCCAGGCACGTTGTACATACCAAGTAATCTGGCATTCGTGGGCAATGTTTTCGCTGTAACTTAACTGTTGCACCTTTACTTCAAAAGTTGCTCTCCATTCATGACAATTCCAGATCGGTTGATTAGCGTTCAAAATATTTCCTACAAAGAGCGAGACCTCCATGTGATTGTTGCCGCCTCCACCGGGACCATGCCCCTCCGATTGTTTTGCAGAATTGGGCGGAATAGTTGCTCTAGCAGGTTGTTCCTCAAGAACTGTTGGGTTGTTGTTGCACGACAAGAAAACGAAGAACAAGTAGCACGTTACTGAAGAGGCGAGCCTCTTCATTGTTAACCTCCAGTGATTGTTGGTAATGGATTGTGCCGTCCTACCGTAGTAAGACAATTCTTGCGCTTTCTCTGTACGCAGCTCCGCCCGAAGTCGGCGCGGCGACGAGCCGCGCGAAGTACACGCCGCTCGGCAATTCGTCGCCGGAATTACTTTTGGCATTCCACACAACGAACGGCGTGCCTGCCGCCTGTTGCGCTTCAATGAGTGTCCGCACTTCCTGTCCGAGCAGATTGAAGATCTTCAATGACACGTTCGCGGGTTGTGACAGCGCATACTTGAACGAGATGCTCGTTGATGGATTGAACGGATTCGGACTGCTGCTCAAGAACTTGAACGCCGTCGGCAGCGATGGTGTTCCGCCGCCGACAGAATTGATCGCAGCCAAAACGTCAATCGTTCCCCAGCCGACGAGATTGTTCGGAGCGTTGGCGTTGCTCGCCGTTCGCTTGAGCGCATCGGCAACCTCGAGGGGCGTGAGGGTCGGGTGTGCGTGCAGCAAAAGCGCAGCCGCTCCCGCCGCAAGCGGAGTCGAGAGTGACGTGCCTTGCTGAGTAATGTATCCCGCCGTATCCACGTGGCTCGCACACCACACCGAAACTCCTTGCGCCATCAAGTCCGGTTTGATGCGCGGCGGAGTGCTCGTTGTGGGTCCGACGGAGCTGAAACTTGCGCGTTCGCCATCCGTGCGCAATGCGCCGATCGAAAGAACGCTGTCACCATCCGCCGGCGCGTTGAGCGTGTTGCGCGACGTGTTCAAGCCGTTGTTCCCCGCCGAGTTGAGAACGACGATGCCCTTGCTCACTGCCATATCGGCTGCGCGCGTTATCACCGTTGTGTTACCGTTCATTTGGTCCCATGTCCAACTCGGATATGGCGGATCATACGCCAGATATCCGAGCGACGTCGTCGTGATGTCCACGCCGATGCTGTCCATCCACTCGATTGCAGCGAGCCAATTGTCTTCTTCGAATGGCGTCTCGCTGCTGTCGTTTTCCGTGCGTGCGAGAATGAAACTCGCGCCGAACGCCGGGCCGATGACCTGCCCCGGCTTGTACCCCGCAAGCGCGGAGAGAATGTACATGCCGTGAAAGCCGTGCGAGGGCGAAGGATTGTTCGGCACCACGCTGACTTTCTTGTCAACGTAATCGTACGTCGCAATGATGCGCGGCCTGAGCGTATCGAACGACTCGTGGTTCATCAGCCGGAATCCATTGTCCAGCACACCGATGACGACGCCTTGCCCATAGTTACCCATGTTGTGCACAGCGGGAACGTTGATCATATTGACTTGATTGAACGAGAGGCCGTAGTCGAGGGAGGTTGTGCGATAAAGGCTTTGGTCGAACGTCGAGGACTTGATGCGTCGAGTCTCCTCTTCAGGGCTTGGAGTTTGGCTGTGACCCTCGTGGTTGTATGTTCGTCTCATTCGCGTCAGGGATTCTAAGCGTCTCACGAAGGGAAGCGATTCCACAACTCCTAATTGTTCTCGCGTGGCGCGCACGCTTACACCGTTGAACCATTTCGACACTTGGCGGACTTGAATCACGTGCGCTGCAATCTGCTCGACATAACTTCGCTCGACAGGTAAATCGGAATAATCCACAGCCGATTCCGCCGACCGCACCTTCAAGCGGCGGAGATACGATCGCTCTGCAACGACACTACGCGGCACAGACGACTTCTTGAACTCATTGCTCCCCTTGTCGGTAAGAAAGACCCATGCGAGAATTTGTTCATTCGGTGAAAGGTGTTGCAATTGTTCTGCGAGCCGAGCATCCACTTTCGTTCCCGCGACCATCTGACTGCCGAGAACTGAAATGACGATGAGGGGGAAGGAGAGCATCGTTGCGTAGCAAAATCTCATGAAGCAAAATACGGAGGGAGAAAGAGAGAAGCAATTCAGGCTCATGAAGCGTTGCGCTGCTTGCTCTTTTCCTGATCATGGCTGTTCACCAGACAAAGCCTTGAACCCCTGTCAGGGTTGAGCCTGCGTTTCGACCTGCCAATGTGTGTTCGTAATGGTCACGACGTATTCGCGCACGCCTGCTACTTGCCGACCTCTTCGATCGCCGGTTGATACATTTCGATCGGCGGACAGGCGCACATGATGTTTCTATCGCCGTAGGAATTATTCACGCGCCCGACCGGTACCCAGAATTTGCTTTTTCTGAGATAGGGAAGAGGATAGGCGGCTTTGTATCGCGTGTACGGGTGATTCCATGCTTCGCTCAGGGTTTCCTGTGCAGTGTGCGGAGCGTTCTTCAGCACATTGTCGTTCTTATCCGCTTTGCCATCAATGATCTCCTGGATTTCTCGTCGGATGGAGCGCATCGCGTCCACGAAGCGATCGAGTTCGGCTTTCGATTCGCTTTCCGTCGGCTCGATCATCAACGTGCCCGCCACAGGGAAAGAAACCGTCGGCGCGTGGAAGCCGTAATCCATCAGCCGCTTGCCGATATCCTCGACCTCAACTCCTGCGCTGGCTTTGAATTCGCGTGTGTCGAGAATGAACTCGTGCGCAACGCGGCCGTTCTCCCCCTGGTACAAAACCTGATACTCTCCTTCGAGTCTCGCTTTGAGATAATTGGCATTCACAATCGCAAACCTCGTCGCGTCGGTAACACCTTTTGCGCCGAGCATCGTGATGTACGCGTACGAAATGAGAAGGATGCTCGAGCTGCCCCACGGTGTTGCGGACACTGCATGGATAGCTTTGTCGCCGCCGGTGCTCACGACCGGATGCCCCGGCAAATACGGTGCGAGATGTTTCGCAACGCAAATTGGTCCCATGCCCGGACCGCCGCCGCCGTGCGGAATGCTGAAGGTCTTGTGCAAGTTGATATGGCAAACGTCGGCGCCGATTCTCGCCGGGCTTGTGAGTCCGACTTGCGCGTTCAGGTTTGCGCCGTCCATATACACTTGCCCGCCGTGCTGGTGGATGATCGCGCAAATCTCCTGAATCGTTTCTTCAAACACACCGTGCGTTGAAGGATAGGTCACCATCAAGCAGGAGAGATTCTTGCTAAATTGTTCCGCCTTCGCTTTCAGGTCGTTCAGTTCGATGTTGCCTTTCGCGTCCGTTTTCACGACGATCACCTTCATCCCCGCCATCACCGCACTTGCCGGATTCGTTCCGTGTGCCGATGCAGGAATGAGCGCGACGTTGCGGTGCGTATCGCCTCGGTCATGATGATACGCGCGAATCACCATCAAGCCCGC
>CAYUFU010000016.1:35026-52014 GCA_964444145.1 uncultured Chitinophagales bacterium | reverse complement strand
AATTGGAAGTGGATAATGCGGTTGTCTATGCCGTGAAGTCGGACACTGTTCAGGCTATGAGATGATTGACTACGGACTCATATTCGTAACAGGTTTGTTGACCAGCCTCCACTGCATCGGCATGTGCGGCGCGATTGTGCTCGCGTATTCGACTGCTCCTGTTGGGACGAGTGCGGCGCCGGCCTCAGGGTTCAGGTTTCATGTCGCGTACAACGGTGGCAGAGTGTTGTCGTACGCGCTGCTTGGAGCAATTGTCGGCATGGTGGGGATGACATTGTCGGGATTCGAGCGTGTCGCGGAAATCGTGGCAATTGTGAGCGGAGCGATTATGATTGTTGCCGGACTTGCGATGATCGGTGTTCTTCCGATTCCGACCACGCTGTCCCTCGACGGAACTCGTTTGGGCATCGGCAAGTTGCACGGCAAGCTGATGCGCGGCTCTTCGTTGGGATCAAAGTTCTCACTCGGATTTCTGACACCGTTCCTGCCGTGCGGCATTCTGTACGCGATGCTCGCGAAAGCAGCAACGGCAGGAAGTGCAGTCAATGGGGCGTTGACGATGGGTGTTTTCGGACTCGGCATGGCGCCTTCGCTGATGATGCTTGGCGGCGTGTCGTCGTTCTTCTCTGCGAAGATGCGGAAGGGCGCGGAAATGCTGGCAGCCGTGACGATCATCCTGATGGGAGTGATTTTGGTGCTGCGTGGATTGCATGTTCCGTTCTTGAGTTTCGTTCCGATGGGGAGTGTTGGCGGTGTTGAGCATTCGTGCTGTTCAGAATAAATGAAAAAAGTAGGCTACCGTTATGATACTTCTGCAAAAGACAAGCTGGCTGCTCGTTCCGATGATCATCATCGGCACGGCATTTCTTCTGATCATCTCGCAACTGCGACTCTATGGAGCGGAGGAGTTGAAGGCGCCGCCTGCAACGCCCGAATCGGTCGCGGCGGGCAAGGCGGTGTTCTTCGAGTACTGTTCGGGCTGTCACGGTCGGCGAGCTGATGGGCGGGGACCGCAATCGCTCAACCTCGTGCCGAAGCCGCAGAATTTGCGCAACGCGCAGTTTGTGAAATATCTGACGGACGAGCGCATGTACACGTCCATAAGCGGGGGCGTCCGCGGTACGGCGATGAACGCTTTTGAGCTGACGCTTTCGCCCGAACGGCGCTGGCAAGTGATTCACTATATCCGCTCGCTCACGGCGGACGATCCATTCAACCTTACGAACGCACTCGACTATCAGCCTGTGCGAAGCGATGCGAAGAACCCCGTCGCACCCTCGAGCGAATCCATTGCAACAGGGAAGAAGTTGTTTCTGAACTATTGCGCAAACTGTCACGGCACGAAAGCGGACGGCAACGGCGTCATTGCAATCAACCTCACGCCGATGCCGCGTAATCTCGTTGCTATCGTGTCGTGGGGGGAAAAGCCGTTTATTGATTATATGCCTGATAGTCGCTTGTACGATTCAATCACGAACGGCGTGCCGGGCACTTCGATGAGTCCGTGGATAAAGGTGATGACGGATGAGGAGCGATGGAGCGTTATCAATTACTTGCGCGACCGCGCGCGCGAGGAACGCGAGAAACCCTCTCAGCGCTGAGGAGACCGAAGAAGTTTTGCCGGTGTTCAAAAGGAGCATGGGTTCGGGGTTGAGGCATGCGGGGGGGAGATGCGACGGCTCTTGCCACGAAGTAGCCCGCGTGTGTGCGGCGCAGAATACTGGCTGGACGATGTAGACTGTCGGCAGCCCCCAAAAAAATCCGCTGTGCGGTGTTCCCTGAATTCCGATATTGAAATCGCACGCAAAGACGCTAAGGCGCGAAGAATGAAAGGGAAAAAGAACATGTTGTTGCAGAAGTTCTCAAAACATTTCACCAATTCGGTGAATTCTCCTTTGCAGAAATTTCTCAAAACAACTTTGCGGCTTTGCGACTTTGCGTGAGGCTAAATCGGATTTCAGGTGTTCGTTTGCGAGCCTGCAGCAAGAGCACTGGAGGTGCGAGAAGGGCAGGGTTTTTCGGGAAGGTTGTCTCGCAGTGCGGGACGCACAATTAGCAACCACCACAATAAGGAGATACATCAATGGTAGCACACGAAGACAAGAGCGCTCGATGGTTCATCTATACCGCGATTGCGTTCTTCCTCATTACAATTTCGATCGGTGTGATTATGGCGATTAAGTATGTCGCGCCGGAGTTTCTCGGCGGCATCGCACCGCTCAGCTTTGGTCGCATTCGTGCGATTCACACGAACGGCGTGTTGTTCGGCTGGCTGTTGGCGGCGGATATGGGGTTGTGTTTTTATATGGTGCCGCGTCTGGCCGGCGTCAAACTCTGGAGTGAAAAACTCGGCATCTACACACTCGGCTTGTGGGTGGTGATTCTGCTCTCGGCGGTTGTGACGCTCGGCGCAGGCGATACACAGGCGCGCGAGTATTTGGAACTCAACTGGTGGCTCGACTTGCTCGTTACTATCGCGTGGGTGATGTTCGCCGTGAACATCTTTATGACGATTGCGAAGCGTAAGTACGAGAATATGTACGCAAGCCTCTGGTATATCATGGGAACGATTCTCTGGACTGCGGTCCTGTGGATTGTTGGGAATCTTCCCGTGTATTCGGGCGTGAATGACGCAAACGTGAACTGGTGGTTCGGGCATAACGCTGTCGGCTTGATCTTTACGCCGATGGGTTTGGCTATCGCGTATTTCTTCATTCCAAAATCCACGGGCAATCCGCTGTATAGTCATAAACTCTCGATCATCGGCTTCTGGACGATTGCGTTTCTGTATATTTGGACGGGGGCACACCATATTATCTTCGGTCCGATTCCGACGTGGTTACAAACCGTCGCGATTCTCTTCAGCGTTTCGCTCTTGATTCCTGTCTGGACGGCGGTTACCAATTTCTACGGAACGCTGCGCGGCAAATGGCAAAGCGGCAATTATGTCGTAAAGTTTCTTCTTGCAGGTACAACGTTCTATTTGCTTACCTGTTTCCAGGGTCCGATGCATTCACTGCGAAGCGTGAATCAAATCGTGAGCAAGACGGATTGGATTGTGGGCCATGCCCACATGGCGGTGTTCGGAGCGTTTACGTTTTTCGCCATGGGGGGCATCTACTATGCTCTGCCGAAAATGCTTCGGCGCCCGTTGTATTCGGACAAACTCGCTGAGTGGCACTTCTGGTTGTCGTTCATCGGCTTCCTCGGCTTTGCGATTAGCTTGTGGATTGGCGGGTTCGTGCAAGGCTTGCAGTGGATGGACCATACGATTTCTTTCGTGGATACGGTGAAGGCAATGTTCCCGTATTACATGGTTCGCATGTTCAGTGGGTTGTTGATGCTGGGCGCACAGTTTTTCTTCGCTTTCAACATTTGGAAAACTGTCCGCGGCGGAACAAGTCCGGCGCTGCAGCCGGCAATAGCTTGAGGCACCTGTGTTTCAAAGACCGTCAGCTCTACGTTAGCGCAATAGAAACGTGTTCTGGGGTCAACAAAATAGTTTGAATGTTTGACTAAACAGTTGAAGGAACGTACAATGAAACTTGAAGCAAAAGCATTTCTCCTCGTTGTCGTGGTTGCGGCATTCATGTTCCTGGGCTCGTACTTCACCATGGTACTGCCGCTGAGTGACGCATCGCTGAACACGCCGACCGCAGGAGCAACGGATTATACGCCGCTCGAAGCACGCGGCAAACGCATTTACGAAAGAGAAGGGTGCTGGTATTGTCACACGCAGCAAGTGCGTAACCTCCTCGAGGAAACCAAACGCTACGGCATGGGCGAGGAAGAGACGTTCAAGCGCTTCGGCATTCGCGCGCTGATTCAAGCGCCGCCGACCCAACCGGGCGAAGTTGTCTTCGATAAGCCGCACTTGCTCGGCACCCGGCGTGCAGGTCCCGACCTTGCACGCGTCGGCGGCAAGTACGATAACACCTGGCACTTCAACCACTTCCGCGACCCTCGCAGCACGTCGCCGGGCTCGCTGATGCCCGCGTACACATGGCTCTTCGACAAAGCTGGTCAACCGACGGAAGACGCAGTGGCGCTGGTCGCGTATGTGCAAAAGTTGGGGACGAACATTCCGTGGCGCGAACAAGGCGTTGAACAGATAAAGAAATTACAGGCGGCGCAGGCAAAGGCAGAACGCAACAGATTGTTGACGGAAAAGGAATAATGGACAACGGATCGCTGAAAGCCTTATGCGTTGAGCCCCTTTGCGTCGCTCTGAACCAAGAGAAAGGAGAAAGACAATGACCGATATAACTAAAGACGAAGACTTCATGGAGCAGAATAACGAGCGCGGTCCTGGCTGGTTCTTGAAGATTGCGTACATCGTTATCGCAGCATTTTGTATTTATTACGCGTTCACCTATTGGGACTGGAAATCGAATTACGAAGAGCAGCAAGCAGAGATACGCGCACAATTGAACAAATGACACAGAGTACCTGGAGATTGTAGAGTTGTGCTGCAGGCGCCGAGCACGCGCGCAGACAACTCTGCACTCTCTCTCCAGGTTGAACTCGACAAACGAAGGGATTGGCATTGACAACATATAAATCGAAGCGGCGCCTGGTACAAACCATCAGCACCACTCTCATCGTCGTTTTGCCGTTCTTGAATATTCTTCGGCTCGACATTCCGACGCTGCGGTTCTACTTTTTCAATGCTGCACTGTGGGTGGATGAGTTCTATCTTCTGTTCCTCGTCATCATGCTCATTCTGTGGATCATCGTGATTTTCTCGATGCTCTACGGACGGGTCTGGTGTGGATGGATGTGCCCGCAGACGGTGCTGAATGAGTTGTACATCTGGTTTGCGAAGAAAGCGAAGCGGTGGCTGCGAGTGCCGCCACCGACGGTGAAAACGCGGCAAGCACTGGTGCGCCGCGCTGCATTCTACGCGTTGCTTTCGCTCGCTGTTGCCGCGATTTCGCTACTGATCGGTTTCAATCTCGTAGCGTACTTCGTTGACCCGTATAGAATGCTTCAGGAAATCGCAGCGTTCGAGCTCGGTCCGATTACCACCGCATGTATTCTTGTCATCGGGGGCATCATGTCCGTTGACGTGATGTTCTGGCGGGAGAAGTTCTGCACGAAGGCATGTCCCTACGCAATGCTGCAATCGGTTCTCACGGACTCCAAATCGCAAATCGTTCGCTATCACACCGAGCGCCACGACGAATGCATCGAGTGCAAAGCGTGCGTACGCGATTGCATCATGGGTATTGACATCCGCACGTCACCATACCAAACCGAGTGCATTCACTGCGGCGATTGCGTTGACTCGTGTACGAAGATTCTCTCCAAACTCAAGACCCCGCTGCCGACGCTCATCTCGTTTTCGTGGGGAGAAAAAGAAGCGCCGAAGGTCACCTGGTACCAAAAGCTCGGCTTTGTTGACGCAAAGCGTTGGGCAATTCTCGGACTCACCGCCGCATACGCCATCGTCCTGGTTGTCGTGACCCAACTTCGTCAGCCCCTTTCCCTTACCGCATCGGGCGACCGTTCAACCTTGTATCACGTTGCCGACGATGGGCGAATCTACAACGAGTATGCACTGAAGATTTCCAATCGCAGCATGCACGATGGCTGGTTCAAGATCGAGTGCGCGGGGGAGAAGCACCTCCATAATGACTGCTCCATCAAGATCGAAGAGAACCCTATTTTCGTGCGATCACGGGAGGTCAAGAATTTCAAAATGGCGATCTACACAAAAGGGGAGCAGTTTTCTCCGGGACCGAACACCATCGAGCTGAGGGCGATGAACACTGGAAACAACAAGATACATACACGTACGGAAATTGTGTTCTTCATGCCCGAGCCGCGGATCGCGGGCAGGAAGCTTCAATGACTAACTCCAACGTTGGTATTCGATACTAACACGCAGGCACCTGTATGAAAAAAACAATTTATGCTACGATTGCTCTTTTCATTGCGATCATGATTTGGACCGCCGTGGTCGCGAATCGCACACCGATTCGCGAAGTGAAGTACGAGAATGGCGAAGTGGTCACCAAGACGAAATGAATTGCTTCGGGCCGCCAGGCAGCAGGTAAGCCGGATCATCCGCAGATGAGTTTTCGACTTCTCCCGGTCTGACACCCATCGCTTTTTCTATGAACGCTTCTCAAAGTACCCAACTCTCGACGCAGGCAGCGCAGTCGTGCGACCTTTGCGGATTGAAACTTCCGAAACGTCCGTACACCGTGCATGCTCACACCCAAGCGCTTCGCCCTCGCTCAGAGCAGAACTATCGGTTTTGCTGCACCGGCTGCTTGCAAGTTTTCGTGCTGCTGAACGAGAGCGGTTTGTTCGAAGGTGAGTACATGGCTTCCGAACTCTATCAAACCAGCCTCAAGCTGGGTATCATCGGCAAGCCGGAAGAAGACTCGACATTGAGCGAGCCGCCCGCCGAGGAACTTAAGGGGTGCAAGGAACTTGTCTTACGAGTTGACGGCATGTGGTGTTCATCCTGCTCGTGGCTCATCGAAAAAGTCATGAGCGGCACACCGGGTGTTGCGCACGCACGCGTCATGTACGCGTCGGATACGGCAAAAATTCTTTACAAGCCCGAACAAATTTCCCCCGAGCACATTACCAAACATATCGAGCGCCTCGGCTACAGCACCACGGGTCGCGACGCCGACCCAAAGGAACGCTCTGCGGAACGCACCTCCCTGCTCATCAGGATGGGTGTTGCGCTATTCTTGATGAAGAATCTCATGCTCTTCAGTTACGCGCTCTACATCGGGTATTTCGACGATCTGCCGCGTGAGATCTTATCACTATTTCCGATGGTGCTCTTTGGGCTTGCGATTCCCTCCGTCTTCTGGTGCGCACTTCCTATTCACCGCAAGGCGTGGCAAAGTCTGCGCGCAAAAGCGCCGACGATGGAGTTGCTGTTCTCCATCGGCATCATCGCGGCGTTTTCGTACAGTGTCTATTCTCTCTTCACTGGCGGGTCGCACTTCTACTTTGACACGGCGGGAAGTCTGGTCGGGTTACTGCTCGTTGGAAAATTTATCGAGCTTTCGGCAAAACACAAGACCTCGGAGAGCATCAATCGGTTGTATCAGATGATGCCCAAGAAAGTCCGCGTAAAGGCGCCGGATGGCGAGCGGCTCGTTTCGATTGAGAAACTGAATGTTCGCGATACGTTCATTGTGAAGTCGGGAGAAAAGATCCCCGCCGATGGAAAGGTCGTAAGCGGGCAAGCCGTTGTTGATGAATCCCTTCTGACAGGTGAATCGAAACCAATCGAGAAGAGTATCGGAAGCACAGTAGTTGCTTCTTCGATGAATGTGAACGGGGTACTCGAAGTAGAGGCGATGCGGATTGGCCGGGACACGGTTCTCTCCGGCATCATCAAGATGGTAGAGCGAGCTCTTTCATCCAAATCCGAGCTGGAACGAACCGTTGACAACATCGCGCGTGTGTTCATTCCCCTCGTCATCACGCTGTCGTTCGCGGCCGGCGCGTATATGGTGCTCACCGGCGCGGGGGTCGAAACGGCGATACTCCGCGCCATAACGATCCTGGTCATTGCGTGTCCCTGCGCGCTCGGCATGGCGACTCCGCTCGCCATAGCGGCAGGCATCGGCTACGCGGCAAAACGGGGCATTCTGATTCGCGATGGCGCTGCACTGCAGCGCGCAAGCATTGTTTCGTCCGTCGTCTTCGATAAAACGGGAACGCTGACCGAGGGGAAGTTTGCGCTTCTGAATGCCGTCCCCGTTGAACATCTTCGGCTGGTCGCGTCGCTTGAACAAGCATCCAATCACCCAATTGCGCACGCCTTGGTGGATGCGGCGCTCACGAACAGGCTCGCTCTTGCCGATGCAACTGCTGTGCGCATTGTTGATGGAAAAGGGATTGAGGGAACGGTTGACGGGAACCGTATTGTCGTAGGAACACAACAGTTCGTCGCACAAGCAGGATTCTCGTTCGATGAATCGTTGGTTGAGCTGACGGAGCGCGAAGCCGAACTCGGCTCCACGGTTGTTTTCTATGGTGTGCAAGAGGGCGGCTCTGCGCACCAGCACGCGAGCGCGGCCTACTTCATTCTTGGCGATGCGCTCAAGCCGTCTGCGCGCAAAGCGATTGACGAGTTGAAGGCACTGGGTATAACGCCCCGCCTCCTTTCAGGCGATATGGAGAAAACTACAGCCGCAGTTGCGCGCAGAGCGGGAATCGAAACGCACATTGCGCAAGCACTGCCGTCGGACAAGATCGAAACGATCAAAGCTCTGCAAGCCGAACAGACCATCGTTGCGATGGTCGGCGACGGGGTGAACGACGCGCCTGCGTTAGCGCAAGCCGACGTCGGCATTGCGATGGGAAGCGGCACCGAGCTTGCCGCCGAATCCGCTCCTGTTCTGCTGCTGCGCGATAACCTCACCCTCATCCCAGAAGCGCTTGCACTCGCTCGCCGCAGCTTCCGCACTGTCAAGCAAAATCTCGCCTGGGCATTTCTCTACAACAGCGTCGGCATCGTCATCGCCCTGCTCGGACTTCTCAGCCCGTTCATGGCGGCGATTGCGATGTTGGCGAGCAGTATCTCCGTCGTGCTCAACTCGATGCGCCTGACCCATGCGCAAGGGTCGCTCTCGAGACGGGTGGTGGAACTTCTTGTGCCGTGGATTGAGTCGAGCGAAACGAGATCATCGTAGCCGCCTGTTGCATCTCGCCTGCTCCGCTCCTATATTCCTCTATGCCCTCAGTCGCCCCACGTGTCCGTTTCTCCATCGCTTCCGCATTGGTGCTCTTCCATGGAGCTTCGTTTTCACAAATCACCAGTACTGACGACCTTCAGCGCAGTGTTACTCTCCGTTCTCCTGCGCAGCGGATCGTTTCGCTTGCGCCGTCAATTACCGAGTCGTTGTTCGCACTCGGTGCGGGCGAACAGGTGGTCGGCGTGACGGACTATTGCAATTATCCGGAAGCGGCACAAGCGAAGCCGCGCGTCGGCGGCATAACAAATCCGAACGTCGAGATTATTGTAAGCCTCAAGCCGGATTTGCTTCTCTTGAGCATGGAAGGCAACGTGCGGAGCGCTTATGAGAAGCTGGCAAGCCTCGGTGTTCCTCTCTTCGTCACCAATCCGCGCAGCCTGAGCGGCATTTACCATTCTCTTGTTCAACTCGGCAAGCTCACAGGTAGAGTAGAGAGGGCATCGCAATTGGTCACGAGAATGCAGCGTCACGCGGATTCCCTCTCGGCACACGCCAGGACCTTTACCGCCAACTCTGTTCTCTTCTTCGTCTCGCTTCAGCCTATCATCGTCGTCGGGAGTAATACATTTCTAACGGAGCTCATCACGCTTGCCGGTGGAACGAACACCGCAATGAAGGCCGCGTCATCGTATCCGACCTACAGCCGCGAAGCCGTGTTGAAGGACAATCCCGATGTGCTTATTTTCATGGCGGATATTTTGCCGACCCGTGCCGCACTGACAACACTCTTTCCGGAGTGGTCGATGCTCAAGGCGGTTCGGGAGAGGAAACTCTTTACGATAGACCCCGACATCGTTTCACGTCCGGGACCGCGTGCGGTTGAAGGACTCTCCAGACTGTACCACCTGATTCATCAAAACTAATATGCCCACGACCATCCGACGCCGCTCCACTTCGAAAGTATCTCGACTTTCAAAGAAAAAGTACTTCATCGCCGTTGCCGGTAACATCGGCGCAGGCAAATCGTCCCTAACGCATCTCCTGAGCTTGCGTTACGGTTGGAAGCCGTTTTTCGAATCGGTCGAAGACAATCCCTACCTGAACGACTTCTATGCGGACATGAAGCGATGGTCGTTCAATCTCCAAGTCTATTTTCTCTCCAACCGCTTTCGCAGCCACAAAGCAATTACCGAAGGTCCCGAATCGGTCATTCTTGACCGGGTGATTTACGAGGACGCCGAAATCTTTGCGCGCAATCTGTATGAAATCGGAAAGATGGATCAGCGCGATTACGAAAACTATATCGCACTGTACACTGTCATGACGGAGTATCTTCGCGCCCCGGACCTGCTCATCTACTTACGGGCGCATGTTGATACCTTAATGAAACAAATCTCCTTGCGCGGACGCGACTTCGAGCAATCCATCAAGCAAGAATACCTCGAACAGTTGAACAAGCACTACGAATCATGGATGGCGCGGTACAGGAAAGGACCACTCCTCATCATCGAGAGCGATGATTTGGATTTTGTGAACAAGGCGAGCGACTTGGACCGCATCGTGGCGATGATTGAGAAGAAGCTGAAATGACTATGGAGCGTTCCGGATGAGGGAGAGTTGTCCACACCTCACCGGCTCGCAACGTCCGTGCAGCGTCGTTGCTCAACCGGGATGCATTCACCACGGCAACGGGTTCGGTCCCCCACTCCGTCAGCGTCGAACGGGCTGAGCATCGTCAAGTGGAGCGAGCGCTTACGGCGTCGCACCGGTCGGCACGCCGTCGGGAAATCTTTGCTGAATCGCTTCTTTGATTCTCGCGATCCGATTCTCCGGACTTGGGTGCGTGCTTTGGAACTCCGGCGGACGTTGTCCACCCGAAGCCTCGTCCAGAATTTCCATCACACGAATCAACGCACGTGGATCGTACCCTGCGTCGCTGATGAACTGTACGCCCAACTTGTCCGACTCTAATTCATCCTCTCGACCATACTTCATGTTGATGAGACTCCCGACGACGCGCGCGATTTCCGCGGTGTTGGCACTTGCGGGATTGGACGGATCATAGGTCGAGAGCACGAGCGCGCCCGTAAGCCCTTGCGTGAGCTCCTGCTTCGCGATGTGTTCCGCTCCGTGCCGCGCAACAACATGCCCTACCTCATGACCTAACACGCCGGCTAATTGCCCTTCGGTTTCAAGCCGTGCGAACAACGCGGCAGTGATGAACACTTGCCCCCCCGGCAACGCGAACGCGTTCACCGTTTGCGGATCAGCGAGCAGATGAAAATCAAATGGATAGCCCGACTGTGCTGCGGCGCTGCTCTTCACAATGTTTTGCCCAACCTTATCCACGAGCGCTTGCGCTTGCTCGTCCGGATGCAAACCGCCGTGCTGCTGTGCCATCTGCGGCGCGCTCTGCAAGCCAAGCCCAACCTCTTGCTCCTGCGTAATGCTGATGTGCTGCTTCTCGCCGGTAATCGGATTATACTCGCTCTTGCCGAAGTACGAAAAGAGCGCGATCGCCGCCATCACCAAGCCGATAAGAAGACGCGGGCTGATGAAACTGCGCGGCCGTTGTTGAGATGGAAACGCGCGTCCGTACATATCGCCGCGACGCGGTTGATGTTCTTCATACTGTTGTCCGTACATGGATGTCCCTCCGTTAGTATTGTTACAAGTATTGTCGTACGGGCACTCTCTCCATGCCTGAGATGGATTCCATGAGAGGTGCTTAGGTAAGTCGAGTCTCTCAGCCGTGTTGCTTCGTCAACACCATTCGCTGCGCATCAGGCAGACAAAGAAATAGGAAAGGCGCCTTGTAAGCGTACTCGTGAGAGACTCCTTCGTTGCGTGCAATGAGTGTATGGATTACCATCCCTTCCGGGGTCATGGACAGCGCTCATTTCATCCTGAGGGATCGAACCATTTCCACAAAGCCTCGATGCTGCTGCAGAGCATTCACACACTGCGCGATGCGTCGAGCCTTTGTGGGCACCGTCTTTGCGCTCTTGATCCACTTAGTAAAATAATTCCGATGCCCCATCGTCAGCGAGTTGAAAAACGCAAGTGCCTCAGGCTCGTCGTTCAGGCTCTCCATCAGCTCCGCCGACATAGGGAGGTCGTTGCGGTCACGTTCAAGTTGAACCTTCAACGTGTCGCCGGCTCGCTTGCCTGTTCCGCGCCGCATCGCCGCGTTGATCGGCAATAGAAAATCGCCGCCGCCCATCGGTAACAGCGCAACACCGGTGATCGCGAATTCATCGAGCTTCCCTTTGACGCGAAACGTCTGGTTGTTTCCGCGTTTCAAGCGCTGGGCTGTTGCCGCTGGAACAACAATGTACGTCCAGCCGGTCTTCTCAGCGTGCTTTGCGAATTTCTGTATGTGTACGGAAAACGTAACCACGTACAATTATAAAGTTGGAAGATCTGCGGTTCTGAAGCTCAAAACGGCGCTCCCTCTTCCTCAAAAGGCTGTGGCGGCCCGGCTTCTAATCCTGCGGGAGCGAGATTCTCGAACCGCGCGTAGCGGTGCACGAATGCAAGCTTGATGTCGTCAATCGGGCCGTTGCGCTGCTTGCCGACAATTATTTCCGCAATCCCGCCCCACTCCGATGAGGTTCGTTGCTCTGCGTCCATGTACATCTCCGGACGATGCACGAAGCAGACAACGTCTGCGTCCTGCTCGATTGCACCGGACTCGCGCAAGTCGGAGAGTATCGGGCGTTTGTCGGTTCGGCTTTCAACGGCACGGCTCAACTGCGACAGGGCAACGACGGGAATATTGAGTTCTTTTGCGAGCGCCTTGAGCGAGCGAGAGATTGCGGAAATTTCTTTCTCACGACTCTCCGCGTCCTTAGGACCTTGCATCAACTGCAAATAGTCCACGACCACCAAGCCGATGTTCCGTTCAGCTTTGAGACGCCGCGCCTTTGCGCGCAATTCGAGAATACCGAGGCTTGCGGAATCATCAATGAAGATGTTCGCTTTAGCAAGTCTCCCCGCAGCGAGACTCATGCGCCTCCAATCGTCATCGGGCAGCCGTCCCGTCCGGACAGCGTGCGCGTCCACTTTCGCTTCGGCGCAGAGCAGCCGCATCACGAGCTGCTGTGTGGCCATTTCGAGGGAGAAGATGCCGACGCTCGTTGGTTTTTCCCCGTGCAGCGCGGCGTTGCGCGCAAGCGAGAGTGCGAACGCAGTCTTCCCCGAGCTAGGTCTTCCCGCGACGATAATCAAATCCGAATTCTGCAAGCCGCCGGTGAGCGTATCTAAATCGCGGAAGCCTGTGGGCACGCCCGTCACACCGCCGTGCTTCCCGTGAATGGCTTCGAGCATGTCAACCGTGTCATGCACGGCTTTGTGCATGGCAACGAACGTTTTCTTGAGCCGCTTTTCCGAGATGCGGAAGATCTCCTGCTCCGACTCGTCGAGCAATTGGAACGCGTCTTCGGTCGGGCTGTACGCTCGAGCCACGATCGCGGACGCAGCGGCGATGAGCGCTCGCATCAGCGATTTCTCCAAAACGATTTTCGAGTGGTACTCCGCGTTCGCCGCGGAGGTTACCTTCATCGTCAACTCGGCGAGATATGGTTCTCCACCGATAAGTTCGAGTTGACCGCGGCGACGCAGCTCTTCCGCAAGCGTAATGATGTCCACCGGTTCGCTTCGGTCGAACATCGCGAGAATCGCCTGAAACATCTTGCGATGATAGTCTGCGTGAAACGCGTCCTCGTCAATCACTTCGATCACGCGGGCTATCGCCTCGCGTTCGAGCAGCATCGCTCCGAGGATTTGCGCTTCCACGTCGGTTGCGTTCGGAGGAACGCGGCCGGATACTTCTTGTTCTTTTGTGGAAAATGAATGTAATGTCGCCATCGCGTGCACGCCGAAACAGTAGCTCGAAGGAATGTGGTAGATCGGATGAGACAAGATATATCTTCGGAGTGAAGAAAACAAAGAAGGGATACTGCTTCAGACACGTCTTGAGGTGTTTGTAACTTGTGCGGGCTGCGCCGCGACTATCAACCAAACAACCATTGAACGAGGCTAACCCTCTGCGACATGCCGCTCTTCTGTTGACAGACGCGTACAGCTTTTTCAACACCTAACGTATTCAAGGTTATCAACAGGATGTGGAAAAATATTTTCCCAACCTATGACTGAACTGCTCACCCTTATTGAGCCATCAACTCATCGTGCAGTTTTCTCACGGCTTGTACGTCTTCCCACGTGGGACGTTTCCAATTCGGGTTGCGCAAAAGAGCCGCGGGATGATACGTAATCATCACCGGCACGCCTTCATACTGCATAACACGTCCGCGCAGTTTACTCATAGACTCCGTCGTGCCGAGAAGATTTTCCGCAGCGGTCAATCCTAAACACACTATCACTTTCGGCTTCACGAGCTGGATTTGTTTCTTCAGATAGGGCTTGCACAGCTCGGACTCCTCCACCGTAGGCTTACGGTTGTTCGGCGGACGACACTTCAAGATGTTGCAAATATACACGTCGCTCCGCTTGAAGTGAATCGCCTCGATGATCTTGGTGAGCAATTGTCCGGCGCGTCCGACGAACGGTTCGCCTTGCGCGTCTTCGTCTGCCCCCGGTGCTTCGCCGATGAACATCAACGTCGCGTTCGGATTGCCGACGCCGAAGACAAATTTCGTCCGCGTTGCGCCGAGCGGACATTTCTGGCACTCGCAGATTTGTTTGTTCAATTCATCAAGCGAGGTTGCGCTGCCCCACGCTTCGGCGGTGATTGGCGGCCTCGGTACATCAAAGAGCAACGGCTCTTCCGCTGTCGGGCGGACTTGTTTCGTGGTCATGGGCTTTGCAGCGGCTACGGTCGGAGCGGGACTGTGCTGCACATCGAGATTGCTTGTTACTGCACGGTTGGTCTCTCTTGGTTTTGGTTTCGGCGCTTCGTACAGGAGCATGTCGCCGAAGAGGCGCTGCTCGTTTTCGATGAAGGCTTTGAGTTCATCGAGAACCGAATTCCGGTTTGAGTCTTCAACTGCCATGGAGCCTCAGGGTGAGATGCGCAACTCTTCGTATGGGAGAATCGGCTTGCGGAAGAAAGTCAGGAATGATGCGCGTGCTCGTCACGTTCTCTCCTTCAACGCCTTAACGACGCTCTGCAATATGACATTTGCGACATCAAATTTCGACATGCGCGGCAATGTCTTCATCGTTCCGTCGCGAGCAATCACCGTTACGACATTCGTATCGGTGTTGAAGCCGGCACCTTCGACGTTCGGATTATTGAGCACGATGAAGTCAAGATTCTTTCGGCGCAGCTTGTCCTGTGCGTGCGCGATGCCGTCGGTGGTTTCCAAGGCGAAGCCGACGAGCACCTGCGTGGATTTTTTTTCTCCGAGAGATTTCAGAATGTCGGGATTCTTCGTCAGCGTAAGAGACATCGCTCCCTGCTGCTCTCGCTTGATTTTTTCCGCTGCGGGGTTCGCGACCGTGTAGTCGGCAACCGCGGCAGCCATCACCACGGCATCAACTCCCGCAAAGTGTTCATGAACAGCGTCAAACATCTGCTGTCCGGTTTTCACATCAACACGCCTCACCGTGCGCGGCGTCTTGAGCGAAACAGGACCGGCAACGAGCGTCACCTCCGCGCCGCGCAGCGCAGCAGCGTTCGCAATCGCAAAACCCATCTTCCCCGATGAATAGTTGCCGATAAAGCGCACCGGGTCAATGGGTTCATAGGTCGGTCCGGCGGTTACAAGAATCTTCTTGCCGACGAGATCGCGATGCGAGTGCTCCAGAATGCCGTCAACGAACTTCACGAGCCGCCCGATATCCGGTAGCCGCCCCGCTCCCGTAAGCCCGCTCGCGAGCTCACCCTCGTCCGGCTCGATGATGAAGCAGCCGCTTTCGCGCAGCGTGTCTATGTTTTGCTGAACGGTCTTCTGGAGATACATGTCCACGTCCATTGTGGGCGCGAGGGCAAGCGGACAGCGAAGCGCAAGCACGAGGGTCGTGAGAAAGTCATCGGCAATGCCATGCGCAACTTTTCCGATAACATTGGCGGTCGCAGGCGCAATGAGCATAAGGTCTGCCCAGAGTGCGATCTCAATGTGTTTCGTCCAATGCCTCGCGTCGTCGTCGGGCGAGGCAGAGTACATCTCGCTCAACACCTCACGCCGCGACACCGTCGCGAGGGTGAGGGGTGTGACGAATTCCTTCGCCGCCCGCGTCAGCACAACTTGCACCTCGGCTCCTGCTTTGACAAGCTCGCGCACGAGCCACGGCGCTTTGTACGCCGCAATGCTCCCCGAAATACCGAGGATGATCTTTTTCCCTGCAACCATTCGAGATTGTGGCTACTCCATGAAAACGAATCCCAAACGACGATCGTTTGGGATTCGAGCGAACAGATTTGACATGCCGGCGGCGTTACTCGTCGTCCGACTCCGTCGCCTCTTCTTTTACAACCTTCGGTGTTTCTTCAGGCTCCTTGTACCGCCATTCGAGATTCGAGCGCATCAGCTCATCCAACGCCACATCCGTCGGCTTCGGACGGCGCTCGAATTCGAGACTCACCTTCAACTGGTCGGGATTGATCTCGACCTCTTCCGGATTTTCCGGGTTCTCTATCTTCGGCGCCAGCTCTTCCACACGCCGGTTGAATTCGATTTTCATCTCCTCGTTCACTTGCCGCGAACGTTTCGACATTGCGACAATCGCTTCATGGATGTTCTTGGCTTTTGAAGTCAGCTCTTCGATGTCAATCGGTTTGATGGGCATAGGGTTTCCTCTCGTGATTCATGGTTGAAGTATCGTCTTCACAATCTTATGTACATCGGCAACAGCCGTCTCCAGCTTGTCGTTGACCACCTGGTGGTCGAACTGCTTTCCCAATTCCACTTCCATCGGCACGCGGTCGAGCCGTTTTTGAATCGTCGCGGTGTCTTCTGTCTTGCGTCCCCTCAGACGTGCCTCCAACACCGCAGTGCTCGGCGCTGTGATGAAGATGAGGCAGGCTTCGGGAAATTGCTTCTTGATTGCCAATCCGCCTTTCACATCAACATCAAACAACACATCATGACCATTGCTCAGCAAGCGCTCGACTTCGCTTTTGAGCGTACCGTAAAATTTTCCCGGATACACTTCTTCCGTCTCGACGAACTCGCCGGCGTCCTTTCGTCTGCGGAATTCTTCCTCCGTCAAAAAAAAATAGTCCCGACCATCAACTTCGTTGTCTCGCTTCCGGCGCGTCGTCGCCGACACTGAAAACCCGAGCGACGGATTCAACCGCATGATCTCTTTCGCAATCGTCGTCTTGCCCGAGCCGCTTGGCGCCGAGAT
>CAYUFU010000016.1:6278-34926 GCA_964444145.1 uncultured Chitinophagales bacterium | reverse complement strand
ACCTCATTCGATATTCTGCAACTGCTCGCGCAAGCGCTCAAGCTCTTCCTTGATGTTGACGACAAGGTGCGCAATCTCTGCCGCGCTGGATTTCGAGCCGATGGTGTTTGCCTCACGATTCATTTCTTGAATCAGAAAATTCAGCTTGCGTCCCGCCGGCTCTTTATCCTTCAGCGCTTCGAGAAAAAACTTGTTGTGGCTCCGAAACCGCACGCACTCCTCCGTCACATCAAGTCGGTCGGCGAGCAGCGCGATTTCCATTTCCAAGCGCCCTTCGTCCACCGGCTCTTTTTCCAGCAGTTGCTTGATGCGTTCGCGCAGCCGCACCCGCTCGTTCGGAATCTGCTCGACGGCGAGCTGTTCAATCTGCGAAAGCTTCTCCTCCAAAATCCCGATGCGATGACGAAAATCTTTCCCCAACTCTTCCCCCTCGTTCAGTTTCATCGTGAGCAGACTCTCAATCGCCTCGTTCAGCGCCCGCTGCAGAACATCCCACTCCTGGTCGTCCGTGCTTTCTATCTCGATAGGTTCGAGCACGTCGGAAAACTGCAGCACGTGTTCGAGCCGCACTGCTTGCTTGAGCTTCACCACCTTGCGCAGGTCGTTCAGCAATTTGTAATAGCCCTTCGCCGCCGATGCGTTGATGCGCACCGGAATGTCGCCGTTGCTCTCCTTCTCGATGAACGCGACCATCGTAATTTTGCCGCGCGAAATTCTCCGACGGATAATCTCTTTGATTTCGTTTTCGCGCATCGAAAGCGAGCGCGGCAACCGCGCGCTCACTTCAAGGTACCGGCTGTTCACGCTCCGCAACTCCACGGCGATGGTCATCCGCTCGGCAGCAGATTCTCCTCTGCCGTAGCCGGTCATACTCGCAATCATGGAACCACTTCTGGGAAAATTCTGGGCTATCAAGGTACGCAAAACGCTCGCGGTGTGCAATTAAAAGTTGTTCAGACGCGAAGGTGTTTTCCGTAAGCGTTCAGTGCCGGATTTCACACATTCGGGAGGTTCGATAGTTCTTTTTTGGGGCTGCCGACGGACTACATCGTCAGAAGTCTTCTCTGCGCCGCGGGAAGGCGGGCTGCTTCGTGGAAAGACGTGTCGCACGCCTTCGCACATGCCGCGGCACGTGGGCAGGCATGCGACGACTCTCGCCACGCTGTAGCCCGCTCGGTTTCGCGGCGCAGAACACTCTTGCCACGAAGTATACAGTCTGCAGCCCCAAAAAAAACACAGACCGATCACCAATGCCTCCAAGGGTCATCCACGAGTTATCCACACCAGAAATCCACATTTTGCGGACAAATTCACGGGCTTTTCAATATATTGTTGACAACACGATGCTAACGAATTATCACACCTTGGCATACCTCGCCGCACGTCTCCACGACCACCTACACGGGCAAACGGTTGCCGAGGTGTTCACGCAGCATCGGGACGAGCTGGTGCTCCGCTTTGCCGGCATTGATGAGGCTCTGGTCATTTCGTGTGAGCGCAACTTCACGACGCTGTACCTCCGCCCGAAGGTTTCGCGCGCCCGCACCAACACCAAAGATGTTCTGCCGCGAGCCGCTCATCAGACTGTCGGCGCAGTGCGGATGCATCCGGTTGACCGCGTGGTGATGTTCGCTCTGCAGTCCGGCGACCGCCTCGACGCGCGGCTCTTCGGGGTGAAGCCCAATGTCGTGCTGTGCGATGGAGAGGAGACCGTCGTTGAGGCGTTCAAGGATGCCAAAGCCGTTGTCGGAACAAGGGCAGAGTATCGCAGTGGCGAAATCCTGTATGAGGTCGAGAACCTGCGCGAGACTCTCGCCGCGGCGAACCAGCCGACGGTGTTTGCGGCACTGAAGAATGCGTTCCCGAGGCTCGGCACAACGCTCGTGAACGAACTGCTGCATCGCGCAGGAATTTCTTCGACGGCGAATTGCGCAGGGTTTCATGACGATGAGGTGCAGAGCTTGCGCCGCGCGTTCATCGGCGTGCTGAACGATTTGGCATCGCCGCTGGCGCGAGTGTATGTTGACGACGACGGACAGCCGAAATACTTTTCTCTCGTTCCTCTGCTCCCGCACGCGCAGTTCGACGAACGACGCTTTGCCGATATTCACGAAGCGATGCGGTTCTTTGTTGCGCGTACTCGCTCGCGTGCGTGGGTTGATGATGAGAAGCGGCGGCTCGTCGGGAAGCTTCAGCAGAAATTTTCCACGGCAAAGCGGACCGTCGAGGCGGTCGAGCGCGACGCGGCGGCAAGCGCGCGGGCGGATGAGTATCGAACGTTTGGTGAACTGCTGATGGCTCATGCTAACGCAGAGCAGGAAAGCAGCCGGCGGGGAGCGAAGAGCATCGAGCTTGATGGCGTCGAGATTCCGCTGCAGGCAGAGTTGACCCTAATGCAGAACGCGCAGAGGTATTTCGAAAAGGCGAAGCGGTCTCGCCTTGCGCAAGAGCAAGCGGCGGAACGACAACGAGCTTTGCAAGCGACCCTTGCGCGGGCAGAGTGTCTTCTCTCGTTGCTTGACGAAGTGAATTCACAGGAAGAACTGGAGCAGTTTATGTCGGAGCACAACACTGCGCTGGACGACCTCGGCATCGGTGAGAAGAGCGAGGAGCGCAAGCAGCTTCCGTTCCGTGTCTTCACCGTTGACGGAGGATTCGAGGTCTGGGCAGGCAAGAGCAGCAAGAACAACGACGAGCTGACACTGAAACACGCGAAGCCGAACGATTTGTGGTTCCATGCGCGCGGCGCGGCAGGCTCGCATGTCGTGCTGAAGGTGAATTCAGCAAAAGGCGAACCGAGCAAGCGGGCGCGTGAGCAAGCGGCAAGCATTGCGGCGTACTACAGCAAAATGAGAAACGCCAAGATGGTTCCCGTTGCGATGACGGAGAAGAAATTTGTCCGCAAGCCGAAGGGCGCTGCGCCCGGCTCCGTTGCCGTCGAGCGCGAGAAAGTGATTTTTGCAGAGCCGGCGCTGCCAGACGTAGGAAAAAGGCAAGAGGAAAAATGATGTTGCCGCGCATGAAATTCGCTATCATCGGCACGGGCGGCGTGGGCGGCTACTTTGGTGGAAAACTTGCGCGAAGCGGTGAAGACGTCTGGTTCCTCGCACGCGGCAAGCATCTTGACGCGATGCGGATGAACGGACTGCTGATCAATTCGTTCGAAGGCAACTTCACGGTTCCGCAAGGAACGATGACGGACGATCCGTCCGAGATCGGTGTGGTGGACACGGTTCTTTTCTGTGTGAAGTCGTACGACACCCAATCCGCTGCCGAACAAATCGCCCCACTGCTGTCGGACGAGACGATCGTGATCAGCCTGCAGAACGGTGTTGACAATGAAGAAAAGATTCGGTGCGAGATTCCGCGCGGCATCGTGTTCGGCGGCGTGGCGTACATTTACTCGACGATTTCGGCGCCCGGCGTCGTAACACATACGGTCGGTCCAACAAAAATCGTCTTTGGCGACGTGGAGAAACGGCGTGGGCGCGTTGCCGAGCGCGCACAAGGTATTCTCGACACATTGCGGAACGCAAGCATCAACGCCACGCTTGCCGATGACATTCGACTCGAGCAGTGGAAAAAGTTTATCTTCATCGCCGCAGTCGGCGGCATGACGGCGCTGACGCGGCTGACGCTGGGAGAGATTCTCGCCGTGCATGAAACACGCACGCTGTTAGCCGACGCCATGAGCGAAACGGAAGCGATTGCGAGGGCAAGAGGGATCAACCTGCCGTCACGGTTCACCGAACAGGTTTTCGACATCTTGAAAAACTACGACAACAATTCTCGCTCATCAATGTATCACGACCTCGTTCATGACAGGCGAATTGAAATCGAAGCGTTCTCGGGAACGATTGTGAAGTACGGGGAGGAGTTGGGAATCCCGACGCCTGTGCATCGGGCGATGTTCGCCGCGTTGCTGCCATACCACCTGAAACACTCAACAGGAATGACATGAAGAAGAACCTTTCCCGTCTCTCGCTCGCAACCAAAGCCATTCACGGCACGAAACTGTACGCTTACAAAGGTCCGGTCGCACCGCCGATCTATCAGACGAGCACGTATCGCTTCGCAACCTCGAACGATGCGGTGCGCTACGCAAAGGGCGATCCGAGCGTGTTCGTGTACACGCGCTATCACAATCCGACGACGGCAGAGGTCGAAGAACGGCTCGCCCTGATGATGAATGCAGAGAAGGCGCTGCTTTTTGGGTCAGGCATGGCAGCAATTACAACGGCTGTTCTTTCTGTCGTGAAAGCGGGCGACGAAATCATCAGCACGCCCGCGCTGTACGGCGGCACGTATCGGTTTTTCCGCGATATCTTACCGCGACACAACGTAACGGTGAACTACATGGACCCGCTTCGCCCTGACTCGCTTCTGCAGCTCGCATCCCCAAGAACGAAGCTCGTGTACTTTGAAACGCCGACGAATCCGACGCTGAGTGTCGTTGACATCAAGGGAGTCGTTGCGGCAACTCGGCGCGCCGAGCGAAAATTCGTCCAAAAGATCACGACCATGATTGACAACACCTTTGCCTCCTGCTTGAATCAGAATGCATTTGGATTTGGCGTCGATGTCGTCGTCGAAAGCGGGACGAAGTATTTGGGCGGACACAGCGATGTGCTCGCGGGTGTTGTCGCTGGAACAAAGGAATTCATCAAAGGTGTTCACACACAATTGAAGTATTATGGTGGCAGTCCTGACCCGTTCATGTCGTTTCTGATGCAACGCAGCTTGAAAACATTCGAGCTGCGCGTGCAGCGGCAAAATGAAAATGCGTTGGCGCTCGCGAAGTTTTTGGAAAAGCATCCGAAGGTACGCCGCGTCTTGTATCCGGGGCTTTCTTCCCATCCACAACATTCGATTGCGAAGCGCCAAATGGCAAAAGGGTACGGCGGCATGGTCACCATCGAGGTGAAAGGCGGCGTGAGAGCGGCTGTGAAAGTGTGTGACTCGTTGCGCGTTGCCGTCAACGCGATGTCGCTCGGCGGCGTTGAGACATTGGTCTGCATTCCCGTGTATTCATCGCACATTAACATGTCGGACGCGGAGTTGAAGAGTCACGGCGTAACGCCGGGAATGATTCGGATTTCTGTCGGCGTCGAAGGGATTGAAGATTTGATGAATGATTTTGCCGAAGCGCTTCGATAGTCATGCCGCGTCGTGCAAGGGTCGCGCCCTTCTACGACCTGACGCTCGAGCTTGACCGCAAAACCTAAAACTACCTACATCTCATGTCGAAGGTCCACTCAACCGACTCAATCATCATCTACTGCGACGGTGCATGTTCAGGAAACCAGTCGGCGAAGAACGTCGGCGGCTGGGGCGCAGTACTCAACTACCGAGGGCACGTGAAAGAACTTCACGGGGGGGAGCGGAATACTTCGAACCAACGGATGGAACTCACCGCCTGTATCAAGGCGCTCGAAGCAATCAAAGCGAAAAAGCCCATCACCATCTTTTCGGACAGCGCATACGTGGTCAATTGCATCCACCAACGCTGGTACGAGCGCTGGCAGCGCAACGGCTGGAAAAATGCGAAGAAGCAACCGGTCGAGAACAAAGACTTATGGATGCGTTTGCTCGAACTGCTGAAGCACCATGAGGTGACGTTTCACAAAGTCGAGGGGCATGCCGGCATCGAGCTGAATGAGCGGGCGGATGCACTTGCCCGCCGTGGTGCAATGGAAGTCGAGTAATGGTTTTTTCGTATTGATGCCGTAAGGAGCCGACATTCCCGTTGGCATCGCGACGCCGTTTTCCATATCTTCCTTGAGCAGTCGTTCATTCTCAAGGGAAGGTCATGGAAGCGAATCACCTGCAGGCAATCCTCGAAGAGTTCGGTCCCAACGCGGGACTTGTCGAGGAGATGCTTGAAGAGTATTTGAAGAATCCTGCCGCAGTCAGCCCGACGTGGCAGCAGTACTTCGCGGGCATCATACGTACAAAAGGCGGAAACGGTTCAACGGGAACTCCGATTGCACCACCTCAACCCGCCATCACGCGAACGCCTGTTCCGCCCCCTCAAGCGACGCTCCTCCCCACCGACCAAGCCAAAGCGATCTCCGGCGTTGCGGCAAAAATCGTGGAGAACATGGAAGCGAGCCTCTCGCTTCCAACGGCAACATCGGTCCGGACGATCCCCGTGAAGGTGCTCGAAGAGAATCGGCGCTTGCTCAATCAATATCTCGCGATACGAAGCGGCAACAAACTCTCGTTCACGCACATCATCGCGTGGGCACTGGTGAAGGCACTTGCGAAGCATCCCAATTTGAACGCGGCGTTTGCACGCATCGGCGGCGTGCCCCATAAAGCGGAGCGACCGCACGTGAACATCGGTCTCGCCGTTGATATGACGCGCAAAGATGGAACACGTTCGCTGATTGTCCCCAACATCAAGAATGCCGAGACGATGGACTTTGCGCAGTTCGTTGATGGCTACGATGAGATCATTCGGAAAGCGCGAACACAGGCCCTCGACCCTGAAGACTTTCAAGGAACATCCATCACGCTAACGAATCCGGGAACAGTCGGAACGATCGCTTCGATTCCGCGGCTCATGCCGGGACAAGGCGCGATCATTGCGACGGGCGCCATCGCCCATCCCGCAGAAAACCAGGGCATGTCCCTCGCATCACTCTCGACGCTCGGCATCAGCAAAGTCATGACGATGACGTGCACCTATGACCATCGGGTGATTCAAGGGGCGGAGTCGGGGCAATTTCTCGCAACGGTTCACGCCCTGTTGTTGGGCGAAGAAGGATTTTATGATTCGCTGTTCGCCGATTTGAAGATTCCCTACTCGCCCGTTCGGTGGGAAACCGACCAGCAGCCGCCATTCGGTGCGCATCAAACGGACGTCTATATCGAAAAGCAGGCGCGTGTTCTTCAGCTGATCAACGCCTATCGCGTGCGCGGACATTTGATAGCGCATCTCGACCCGCTCGTCAACACGCCGGGCCATCATCCCGAGCTCGATCCCGCATTTTACGGACTCACGATTTGGGACTTGGACCGCGAGTTCATTACCGGGGGCCTCGGCGGAAAGCCGCGAGCAACGCTCCGCGATATTCTCGACATTCTGCGCGAAACATATTGCGGCACGATCGGTGTCGAGTACATGTTCATCCAGGACACAAAGCAGAAAGCATGGCTGCAAGAACGCATGGAGCCGTCCCGCAATCAACCGCCGATCTCGAACGAGTTGCGCAAACAGATTCTCCGCAAACTTACTGCCGCGGAAGGCTTGGAAAAATTTCTTCACACGAAATTCATCGGACACAAACGCTTCTCGCTCGAAGGGGGCGAAACGACGATGGCGATTCTCGACGTGTTACTGGACGAAGCCGCCGACACGCATCTGCTGGAAGCGGTCATCGGCATGGCGCATCGGGGACGCTTGAATGTGTTGGCCAATACGATCGGCAAATCGCTTGCGAAATTGTTTTCGGAGTTCGAAGGCTATGTTGACCCCAGCAGTACGCAGGGAAGCGGCGACGTGAAGTATCATCTCGGAGCTACGGGACATCATCGGAGTTTGTCGGGGAAAGAGATTGCGGTTTCCGTTGCGCCCAATCCAAGCCATCTCGAAGCCGTGAACTCCGTCGTCGAAGGGATTGTGCGCGCAAAGCAAGACCGTCACGGCGACAAAGAGCATGTGCAGTTCCTTCCGATTCTCATCCACGGCGACGCGGCGTTCGCGGGCCAAGGGACGATTGCCGAAACGCTGAACCTGTCGCAATTGCATGGTTATCGCACCGGCGGTACGGTGCATCTCATCATCAACAATCAAATCGGCTTCACCACATCGCCCGAAGATGCGCGCTCGACGCCCTATTGCACGGACGTTGCAAAGATGGTACAAGCACCGATCTTCCATGTCAACGGCGACGACCCCGAGGCATGTGTGCGCGTCGCTCGCCTCGCTCTCGACTATCGGCGCACATTCAAGCGCGACGTTGTGATTGATATGTTCTGCTATCGCCGCCACGGCCACAACGAAGGTGACGAGCCGAGCTACACGCAGCCGTTGCTCTACAAGAAAATCAAACAGCATCCCGGCGTTCGCCAATTGTACGCCGAGCGATTGGTGCGACAGAAGATCCTCTCGCAAGAAGAAGTTGACGCGGTGAATGCAGAGTCGAAGGAGCGGTACGAGCGAGCATTCGAGGCGTCGCAGAAACGGGAGATGCATTTCAAAGCCGAAGTGCCGCTTGCGGTGTCGGCAGAAGCGTTGGCGAGCGCGCAACCGCATTCGCCAACCGCCGTTTCGCTCGCGACTCTCCATAGCGTGACGCGTGCGTTGACAACCTTGCCGCCGGGTTTCACGATCAATCCAAAACTCCAGCGCATCCTCGATGAACGCGCATTGCTCTTGGAAGGCGATACCAGAATTGATTGGTCCTTTGCCGAAGCCCTCGCCTTCGGTTCGCTCGTTGCCGAGGGGACGCCCGTGCGTGTGAGCGGACAAGACAGCGGACGGGGCACGTTCAGTCAGCGGCACGCCATGCTCTACGATGCAACAAGCGGCGCCGAGTACGTGCCACTCAATCACATTAGCAAAGGACAAGCCCCTTTCAACGTGTTCGATAGCTTGCTCTCCGAAGCGGCTGTGCTCGGTTTCGAGTTCGGCTACAGCGTTGCCGATCCGCTTGCCCTTGTGGTGTGGGAGGCACAGTTTGGCGATTTCGCAAACGGCGCCCAGGTGATCATTGACCAGTTCATCGCCGGCTCGGAAGCGAAATGGCAACAGCCGTGCGACTTGGTGCTGCTGCTGCCGCACGGCTACGAAGGGCAGGGGCCCGAACATTCGAGCGCGCGCCTCGAACGATTCCTCCAACTCTGCGCCGAAGACAATATGCAAGTCGTCAATGCAACGACTCCCGCACAATACTTTCACGTGTTACGACGTCAAATGCGCGACAATCGCCGTAAGCCGTTGGTTATCATGACGCCGAAAAGTTTGCTGCGTCATCCGAAAGTCGTTTCCTCGCAGAATGATTTTGTGAGCGGCACATTTCAGGAAGTGATGGACGACCCAGGAATCACGAATCCGCTTGGTGTGAAGCGCATTGTGCTTTGCAGCGGGAAAGTGTACTACGACTTGCTCGCCGAGCTGGCGCTGCATCCCAACGACGCCATTGCGGTCGTGCGTCTCGAGCAACTCTATCCGTTCGCATCAGAGCAAGTTGATGCGTTGCTAAAGAAATATTCTTCTGCGAAAGAAATTATCTGGACGCAAGAAGAGCCGAAGAACATGGGCGCATGGAGTTTCGTGCAGCCCTACATGACAGAACTGTTGACGAGCGGTCAACGCCTCACGTACGTAGGACGCAAAGCAAGCGCCGCCACCGCAACAGGCTCGCTGAAAGTGCATCAGGCAGAACAGGATGCGTTAGTGAAGGAAGCGTTGACACTGTAGAGTGCTCCATGCTCGTCAGTCCGTGCTGTTGTCGGCAACCGCGAGAAAAGATGCTTGTGCGAACCTAAAGTTCGAATACGCCGCTTCCACCTTTGCATTGCTTTTGCGCTCCTGTTGAGCTGTTGATCGGTAGGAACGCAGCGATAGTTTCCCGCAACCACTTTTCATATGTTCATTCATGCACTTGCGTCCCTTTGAAACCGAACTTCACTTCCAAGTCAAATATTACGACGTGGACCTTCTTGGCTACGCGCACAACATCGTGTACATTCGCTGGCTTGAAGATTTGCGCACGGCGTTGATGGCAGCGCACTATTCTCTCAAACGCTGTCTGAGCGAGGGCATCTCACCCATCATCACGAGGACGACCATCGAGTACAAGAGGCCGCTGCGGCTCACCGATGAATTCGTCGGCAAAGTGTGGGTGAGCAAGCTCGATGGAGTGCGATGGCACGTCGAGCATGAGCTTATTCACGATGGCGCGATAGTCACAACGGCGGCGCAAAGCGGCATCTTCATCAACCTCACAACGCATCGTCCTGTGCCAATCCCCGAAGAATTTCGGAACCGATTCAGCGACGCTCAGCGATCGTGAAGCAGCTGACTTCGACATTCGACGTTGCGTGATATTCATTTGTCTTTTCTCATGGCAACGCTTCTCAATACCGTTTCCGACATCTTCTCAGAGCGTGGAGCACTCTCGAAGTTCAAGGAATTCGAGCTGCGTCCGCAGCAGGGAAGAATGGCTTCCGCGATCGCCGATGCACTCACGCAGAGGAAGCACTTCATCGTCGAGGCACCGACCGGTGTCGGCAAAACGCTCGCCTACCTCGTTCCCGCAATCCTCTACGCGCAGGAAGCGAAGCGGAAAGCGATCGTCTCAACGCATACGAAAAATCTTCAAGAGCAAATCGCTCGCAAGGATATTCCGCTCGTCCGCTCGCTTCTGGACAGCAAATTCACTGCAGTTGTCTTAAAGGGGAGAAAAAACTACCTCTGCACAACCCGACTCCGGCGGGCGCTCGAGACGACGGCTCTCCTGTTCAACGACAAGCAGGTAGAGCAACTCAAACTCTTGGACGATTGGTCGCGCCGCACAACGACGGGCGACCTTGAAGATGTGGATTTTGCCGTTGACCCGGACGTATGGGAGATGGTTGCTTCGGAGAAGGGAGTATGCAGTTCGCAGGTATGCGGCCTCGGATGTTTCTTTCAGCAGGTCAAAGAACGCGCTCGCCAGGCGCGGCTCGTCGTCATGAATCACGCGCTGTTCTTCACGCTGTTCGCAACGCAAGAGTCGGATGAGTTTTTTGTCTTCCCGAACGACTTCGTCATCTTCGATGAAGCGCACACGCTCGAGCAAGTCGCGGGTGTCGGCATCGGCAAGAAAATCTCGCGCTACCAAGTCCTCTCCGCTATTCACAAGCTCTATAATCCGAAAACGAAAAAAGGACTGTTGTCAAACCAGAAGAAAACAACACGTGCGCGTTGTGAAGAAGTCGAGATCGCCGCGCTCGAGTTCTTCGACACCATCAGAATGGTTACACAATCGCAGCTTGGGAAGCATGCGTTTGCGAAAGAACTCCGCGTGCGTCGCCCGAACATCGTTGACGATAGACTCACCAAGCCACTACGCGACTTGCAGCGCGAAGTCGAGAAGGTGGAGGGGACGGCAAAGCATGACGTCGAAAAGGCTGAACTTGCCGCCGCGAAGCGCTCACTCTGGGAAGCGGAAACGCTCGTCCGCGAGTTTCTCGAACAACCTGATGAGAGCTTCACCTATTGGATTGAGCTGAGCGGCAACCGCTACAGTAACGTCACCTTGAACGCATCGCCGTCCTCGATCGCGGAGAGCGTTGCGCCGAAACTCTTCCGCGCCGACACCTCCGTCATCATGACGAGTGCGACGCTTGCTGTCAACAACTCTCTCGACTATTTTCAACGTCGCATCGGCGCCATCGGCATCGGCGGCATGATTCTCGACTCGCCGTTCGACCACACGCGGCAAATGTCTCTCAGCATCGTGAAAGAGATTCCGGAGCCGGACGCGGATGGCTACGCTGAAGCGCTTCCCGAATGGATTATCCGAAGTGTTGACCGGTCGGAAGGCAAAGCGCTGGTTCTCTTCACGAGCAACGCCCTCATGAACTCGGTCGCACAGCAACTGAAACCTGCCTTCGACGAACGCGGCATTCGCCTCCTCGTGCAGGGGACCGACTACCACCGGCACGAGTTGTTGCAAGAGTTCAAGCGCGACATTAGCTCCGTCCTCTTCGGTCTCGATAGTTTTTGGCAAGGGATTGACGTTCCGGGCGAAGCGCTCGAGCACGTCATCATCACGCGGCTGCCCTTCACGGTTCCGAACCATCCACTGATCGAATCGCGCATCGAACAAATCGCGCAGCGCGGCGGCAATTCGTTCTTAGAATACACCCTCCCCGAAGCCGTCCTGAAATTTCGGCAGGGTGTTGGGCGCTTGCTCCGTTCAACCTCAGACTGCGGTATTGTCACCATTCTCGATTCACGCATTGTCCGCAAGCGTTATGGCAGGATTTTCCTCAACTCCATTCCGAAATGCCCTATTGACGTTTTGAGCGAAAACAGAGAGGTTTTTCCACTCGAATCGGCAGATTAGGAGCCATAACCTGTTGTTTTTTCGCATCTTCCAAACACGCAGAAATCTTAGGAAATTTTGAATTTTTCTCTTGCTTTTTCCTAAGAAATAATTGAACTTTAATCGGTTTCGAAAAACAACAAGTTACAACAAGAAGCTGTAGCTTTACTAAAAACCGATCCACTAACAATCAATAAGGAGAAAAATGGGTAAAGCAATGTCGAAGTCTGCGATAATGGGTCATTTCGCCACGAAGTTCGGATTGAAGAAGAAGGAGGTTGTAGCATTCTTTGATGAACTTTCGAATCTCGCTTATAGGGAGGCGAAAAACCAGTTCACAATTCCGGGCATTGGCAAGCTGGTGATGGTGGAACGCGCAGCGCGCATGGGACGCAATCCCGCTACAGGCGAAACGATTCAGATCCCTGCGAAAACGGTCGTCAAGTTCCGTGTTGCAAAAGCTGCGAAAGACGCAATTCTGGCAAGAAGGTAGACAATCGACATACGGTTTTCTTTAAGTCCCGCTGTAACTGGTGGGACTTTTTTTTGAAAATCGTTAGAGAACTCCAACAAGTTGTGGTTTTTGATCAAAACCTCGCACCTCGACGTCGTACAGCGTCAAAACGGCAGGAGCATATCGCCTTCAAATCTCGGCAAAGCTACATAACCCCACTCGAATGCACTTCACTATGCCTCTGAAGTCAGCCAAGCCGCCAATACAATCTCACGATCGCTGGTCAAGTAGCCGCTTCTGCGTGTAGGCAATCAGTCCCCCCGCATCAATAATTGCCTGTCGCGACTTGGGCATCGGAACGATCGTGAACATCTTGCCCGTTGTGCGGTTGGCAATCGTTGCGCTGCCGATTTCCAACTCGTCCCCTTCGCTCGCTTCGATATCGGGAACTTCGACTAATGGTAGTCCAAGGTTGACGGAGTTCTGCAGAAAAATGCGCGCAAAACTCTTTGCGACAATGACAAGCTCGTGTCCCCTCAACGTTGAAACTGCTTGCTCACGCGACGAACCGCAACCGAAATTCTTTCCCGCGACGATCACGCTGCCCGGCGGAAGTTGTTTCGCTTTCAACTTCGCGTTGAATTCAGGGTAGTCTGCGAACGCGAATTGTGGTGTTTCGGTCGGCAACACCGTTGCCATGTAACGACCCGGATAGATGACGTCCGTCGAGACGTCATCAGCAAGTTTGAACACTACTGTAGCCATGAGCATTCTCCTTCTGTCAACCGACGTTGTTTCAGTCTTGAGTATGCCGAGGGTCTGTTATTACTCCCGTCAGCGCCGACGCCGCCGCAACCGCAGGCGAACACAAATAGACCTCCGCATTCGGGTTGCCCATGCGTCCTTTGAAATTCCTGTTGGTTGTCGAAAGCGCCACTTCGCCATCACCGAGTGCCCCCTCGTGGACGCCAAGGCAGGGCCCGCAACCGGGATTCATCACCACGGCGCCGGCGTTCATAAAATCTGCAAGGTATCCTTTGCCCAACGCTTGCCGATAGATTTTTCCCGACGCGGGGAAGACCAACAAGCGAACACCTTTCGCTACTTTCTTCCCACGCAAAATCTTGGCGGCAATTTCCAAATCGTCGAGCCTGCCATTTGTACACGAGCCGATCACGATTTGATTCACCTTCACATGATTCACCTTGTCAATGGCTTTCACGTTGTCCACCGTGTGCGGGCAGGCAATTTGGGGTTCCAAGTCCGTTACATCAATATTCACGATGCGATCGTAGCGCGCGTCGGGGTCAGAGAGCACCGGTTCAATGTCGTTGAGGACGCCCGCATCATGATGCAGATAGCGGATCGTTTCCTCGTCGGCAGGGATAATACCTGCCGTTGCCCCCGCCTCAACGCTCATGTTGCAGAGTACGAGCCGCCCGGAGGTGGGCATCGCATCAATCGTCTCGCCGCTAAATTCGAGTACTTTGAAATTCGCGCCTTCGGCTGAAAGCACGCCGATGAGATGGAGGATCAAGTCTTTTGCACTGACGAATTCCATAAATTTTCCCGTCACACGCACGTTAATAGTCGAGGGCACCTCGACGTTCAGTGCACAGCCAAGCGCCCAGACACTCGCCATTTCGGTTGCGCCGATGCCGAAGGCGAACGCGCCAAGAGCGCCATGGCTCGTCGTATGCGAATCTGTACCAACAACAACAGCACCCGGACGAACATACCCGTTCTCCGGAAGAATCTGATGACATATGCCGCCGATGTCGCCCCGTATGTCGTGAAATTTCTGAATGGCAAACTGTGCAACGAAGTCGCGCACCTTTTTCTGATTGGATGCCGTCTTCGACGACTCGGCGGGCACGCGATGGTCAAAGATGATCGCGACCTTCTCGTGATTCCACACCTTCGGCGCAATGGTCGTCCCTTTGTAGATTTCCAAGAATTGATTGATGACCAGCGCGGCGTTCTCATGGCTCATCGCAAGATCCACCTTCGGGTCAACGACATCGCCGGGACGAACTTCAGCACGTCCGCTCGCGCTCGCCAAGATTTTTTCTGTAACGGTCATGGGCATGGTGTATTCTCCAGTTATTGCTACACATCAACATGTCGTTTTCATCCACCCTATTTCGCCAACCGTTTCTTGTGCACCGACTGATAAGGGTTCACACAATTCCTCGCGCCTTCAGGTCGGCGACTTGTTCGACGGAGTATCCGAGTTCTGATAGGATTGCCGTTGTGTGTTCCCCCAGCAGTGGCGGCGCGCATTCAACACGCCCCGCTGTTTTCTCAAACTTTGCGGTCAAGTTGAACAACTTCAGTTCTCCGATTCCTTCGGCGTAGATGCTCGCGATGGTTTCACGATGTTTGATCTGGTCTTGTTCCAACGCCTCCTGCAGACTGAGAATTGCTCCCGACGGCACGCCGCGTGCGTTGAGTACATCAACCCAATACTGCGTCGGCCTCTGCATGAGCTTGGCTTCGAGCAGTGGCGTAAGCTCTTTTCGGTTGCGCTTCCGTATATCGCGCTGCTGAAAGCGCGGGTCGGTTTTTAGTTCGGGCACCCCAAGCGCGTCGGCAACGGCTTCCCACTGTTCCTGCTTGTTCGCGGCGATATTGATCGCTCCATCCTGAGTTCTAAACACACCCGAGGGAGCGGCAGTGAAATTATCGTTTCCCATAATCACCGGCGGCTGTTTGCCGATGAGCCAATTAGCCGCCACCCAACCCATCAGTGGCATGATCGAATCGAGCAGCGCAACATCAATGAATTGGCCCTCACCCGTTCGCTCTCTGTGGTAGAGAGCAGCCATGATCGCAAAAGCGGCGTTCAAGCCACCAACGGTGTCGCACACAGGAAAGCCTGCGCGCAGCGGATTGAGCCGTTCGTCGCCGTTGATTGCCATCTCGCCGCTCAAGCCTTGTATGATTTGATCGTACGCAGGCTTCATCGCATCGGGACCTGTTGCACCAAAACCGGAGATCGCGCAGAAAATGATCCGGGTATTCACGCTCCTGAGGGTTGCATAGCCAAGTCCGAGCCTCGTCATCACATCGGGACGAAAGTTCTCCACCACAACATCGGCAGTTTTTGTGAGCTGCAAGAAAATGTCTTTGGCTTCCGGTGTTTTCAGATTCAGCGTGACGGATTTCTTGTTTGCATTCTGTGCAAGGAAACTCGTGCCCATGAGTTTTTCATTCAGCTCGGGCACATTGCCGAGCTTGCGCGCAAGGTCGCCTTCCACCGGGTTTTCGATCTTAATGACTTCGGCGCCGAGCAGTGCGAGATGCAGCGTTGCGAACGGACCGGACAGGACGTTTGTCAGATCAAGAACACGAATGCCCTCAAGGATTCTTGCCATACGGTACATTTCTCCAAAACAAAAACGCGGCAACTTCCCGAATTCACATTCGGCAAAGACACCGCGTTGTGAATGAACAGTGAAAACTTATTCACTGATGTCACGCAACCCTGTTATTGAACCCTTTCAGGGTTCACATTCGCGTTGCGATTCCTTGTCGGGGCTTCGCCCCGACCTATTCGTATTTGACGCCTTCAGCGTCGGCACTCTCGAATTCGTCCAGTCGTTATGCTGTCCCCGAAAGGGACGAATGTGAATAGCCGAGGGCAACGCCCTCGGTTTTGGAAATAACCTTTTGGTGTGAACCCTGTCCCGAAGGGATGCCCTTGGCAAAAGGGTTCAATGATTTTTTCGCTGAGAGTCGTTGTGCTCGCCTTGCGTAATGTCAGTTATTCAGGAATCGAGAAGCTCAAGAGTTCCCACGTACTGTTGACAACCGAAAAGCCCGCCTGCTCTCTGTGGCGCTTCACAATGCCGATACCAGGCACGAGCCATGTTGATACATTCCCACGATCGTTCAGCAAGCTCCAGGTCTCCACGACATTGAACGCACGGGCAAAGCTGTGATGCCCGCTGACGATGGGTCCGATTTGCGCGACAATGCTTGTTTGAGTAGCAAAGTCACCTTGCCACCGCGCCCCTGCTCGGAATGGGAAGACGTACTTCGTGATGAGATAGCTCCGCTCCGACGGCGCGATGCGCACCGTGTCGTTCGTGATGATGACATGCTGCGAATCCACCCGTGCGCGATACGCGAGTCGCCAAATGCTTGACACAACGCCCGAGTAGATTGTGTCGCGGAGAATCGTCACCACCAGCGTATCTGCTTGCCGAGCGATGCTATCATACACTGCGTAGGTCCAGCTCGATCCGCGCCTGCTCGGGAACGCGGCGACAGGGAAGGTCATATCCGAGCCGTATCCTGCGAGCATAAACACAATCTTTCCCGTGAACGCCTGCAGCGCAATCTCGATTCGTACCGGTACGCGTCCCGTTACCATAGTGGTAACCCGCATGCGGTTTGAGGCAATCGTGTCGGAGCGAATGATCGTTTCGCCCTCGCCCACCACTGTTATGACGGCCGAGCCGCGTGCATAGGCCGACACGACAAGAACGAGCGCAAGCGAATCGCTGGTGAAAACAACAGGGAGCCGGCTTATGTAGGCGAAGCGATGCGCGTCTACACTAAACGTGAAAGCGTTCGTTGTATTGACAACCGCAGGTTGATTCCATCCAGCCTCGTCATCGTGTACGACCGTATCTCGAATGCAGGAGATGAAGGTCAATGCTGCACTCACAATGATTGCGATGTGAACCGCTTGCAACACGTTTTTCATTGTGGTCCTCCTTCCGTTATCCTCTCTTCCCTAACGCAGCCCTGAGGACAAAGGTTTCAATGAACAGATGTGGTTCTACCGACCACGACTGAACCTCTCATTGTCGTCTTGGTCGCGATCTCGCATGAGATCGGCAAGTTTTTTCAGATCACTACGGTGCCTGAACAGGAGATAGACGACATACAACAGCAGGACGCTCACGATCAAACCCGGAACCCCAACCCACAACAACGTCCATCCGGTGAGGTTATTTAAGACTGTGATAAGGGTAATCTCCAAAATCACTATCCCAACGATGAGCGCAACGATAGCGGCGCGGACTTCGACTTTCATATCGGTGTGAACGCGATGAAGCATGTTCTCCATCTCTTTAGACTTCGTTTTGGTTGCATCGAAGCCCAACGGCGCTCTCGCTCGTGTTGCGGCTGACGGTTTTCCTTGAGCTTTCATTGTTTCCACCCCGAACGAATAGTTAGGCTCGTGCGGGTTCTTCGGTGATTCTCCCAACACGGTAGACGCGTCCTTCCATCTCACGCGCGAAAAATCGTCCAACATCCGACGCGAGATTGACTATCACATCGAGCTTGACATCGGCGCGCAAACCCATCCGCTGCAGCATGTGGACAAGATCCTCCGTGCACGTATTGCCGCCGGCGATTTTCGTGAAGGGGCAGCCGCCAAGCCCTGCAATGGACGACTCGAACGACTTCACCCCTGCCTTGATCGCGGCATAGCAGTTTGCGAGCGCGAGTCCGTACGTATTGTGGAAGTGGCATGCACATTCGATGTTCTCGTCGAGAGCACGTATTGCGCCGAACATGCTTTCTACTTGATCAGGTGTCGCGTGTCCGGCAGTATCGGCAAGGCTGATAGTGCGCAGCCCCGCGTCACGATAGCGCTCGACGATGCTCATGACGCGCTCCTGCGGCACTCGTCCTTCGTAGCCGCAACCGAATGCCGATTGCACAGAAACCTGCACGGCTTTGTTGGCACTCTCCGCCCTTTTTGCCATAGCGATGATCCGCTCGGTCGCCTCGGCTACCGTCATCCCTGTGTTTTTCCTGCTGTGGGTTTCACTTGCGCTCACGCCCATGCAGATCATGGGAACGTCGCATGCGAGCGCTCGTTCAAGCCCCTTTTCGTTGAGGACAAGTACGGAGAAGATCGTGTGTTGATGCCGATCGCTGCGTTCGGTAAAGTGCCTGACGAGAGCTTCTGTGTCTGCCATTTGCGGTACCTTATCGGCGCGGACGAAGGAACCGAGCTGAATGATATCAATCCCCGCTTCGATGAGACGCTCGCTCCAGGCGATTTTCACCTCGAGGGGAACGATCTGCTGTTCCATTTGCAGACCGTCGCGCATTCCCACTTCGTGAATGATGATCGTGTTCATTGATCCAATGTCGTTGTTAGTCGGCGAGGTGTTGAGCGATTGCCCGCGCCATGTCAAGAGTGGAGCTTGTGCCCCCCATGTCATAGGTTCTCGTCGTTCCTTCTTTGAGAACGGACGCGACGGCGCTCTCGATACGATTCGCTTTTTCGGTTTCGCCGAGCCAATCGAGCATCATCTTCGCCGCAAGGATTGTTGCGATGGGATTGACTTTGTATTGTCCTGCGTATTTTGGCGCAGAGCCGTGTGTCGGCTCGAAGACTGCAAGAGTTTCGCCGATGTTGCCTGAGCACCCGAAGCCCAATCCGCCAACCATTTGCGCGCACAAGTCGGAGATGATGTCGCCGTATAAATTCGGGGCAACGAGGACGTCGTAGTTGAACGGGTTCTTCAGCAGCCACATGCAGATGGCATCAATGTTCGCCTCATCGAATGGGATTTCCGGAAACTCGCTGGCGACCTTTTTTGCTTCGTCGAGAAAGAGTCCGTCGGTGGCGCGGACGACATTGGCTTTGTGTACGATCGTGACTTTCTTACGTTTGTTCTTCCGCGCAAAATCGTACGCCGCTCGCACGATCCGTGCCGACCCTTGTTGTGTGTTCACCTTGCAGGAGATTGCAACTTCGTTCGGCGGCAGATCCTGGAACGGCGTAAATGCTTTGGAAAGCTTTGCGAGAACATCGGCAAGCTCTGGTGGCACAGGATGGAATTCGACGCCCGCGTAGAGGTCTTCGGTGTTTTCGCGAAAGACGACAAGATCAATATTCTCTTTGAAGTTGAGCGGGTTACCCGGGTAGGCTTTACACGGGCGCAGGCATGTGTAGAGATCGAAGAGCTGTCGCATGCGGACAATGGGCGAGCGATAGACGAGATTCTTGCCGCGCAGTTCGGGGACGAGTTCCGCCTCCGCCGCCTTCACGGGCTTCGACGTGATCGCGCCGAACATCGCAGCGTCAACGTTCTTCAGAAGCTCGATGGTGCGCAGCGGAAGTGCGTCGCCTTCGGTTCGCCAAAACTCCCATCCGATGTCACCCTTGATGTATTCGGCGTCCAGTGCCACGGCATCGAGCACGATTTTCGCGGCATCCATCACGTCGTTGCCGATGCCGTCGCCGGGAAGCCAGGCGATTTTGTATTTGCTCATGATGTGTCTTTTCGAGGTTGTTGATGGTCTTCGTTTGCTAACACCACGCGGGCATCGCGGTAGGTCGCTCCGACGAGGTCGGGTGCGCCTCCTGGGCATGCGCGGGGGTGCGACAAGACTGACCACGACGCAGACTGCGTCCCGCGGCGCAGACGGCACTGCGGACGATGTAGCCGGTCTGCAGCCCCATAAAGAACACTTGCTCGCACAACGTCGGCTCTATGTTTGTGCTGATGTTTTCTTGTGTTCGTCATACGAATGGACGAGTGCTTCTGCGGCTTCGATGCCGAGCCCGAGTCCGATGCCGATGAGCAGTCCGTCGTAGGCGTTGTCGCGGAACAGTTGTGCGGGCATCAGCTCGACACCTCTCAAGACGGAGACCAGGAGTGTGAGGAGGACGAACATGACGCTGTAGGTGATTGCGACGACAACGAACTTCGCTTGCTTGAAGTGCGCGAGTTTGCGTTCGAAGACAAAGGCGAGACCGACGACGGGAAGATTGACGCCGAACGACCAGAGCAGTGCGGTCAGCCAGGGGAACCATGCGATGCCGACGACGAATTGAACGGCGCTCACGATGATTGCCACGATGATGGTTTCGGTGAGGCCGCGCATGTGGTAGAATGCGAAGATGAATGCACCGCTCATGCCGTATGCTGTGAACGCAAATGCGACCGATGCGGGGTTGAACACGTCGCCGCCGTAGACAAGTAAGCCAACGGCGACGCTTGCCGCCGTGCCCATGAAGGTGATGAGCAACAGTTTGAGGAGTTGTTGCAGATCGAATTTCATAGCGATGCTCCTTTCACGGGGGAGGCGACCGTCGCCTCTGCCCACGTTGTTGTTGCGGTGACGGTCACCTAATCTGCCATGCCCGCTTCTTCCTGGCGCTCGATGCGAAGCTCTTCCAGCTCGGCGCGGAGCTGGTCGGCGTGACCTTGTTCCATTACCGAGAGTTTTTCGAGCATCGCGCGCGTGTGCGGGTTGCCTGCGAGTTGTGCGGCGTGCGCGTAGTATTCGCGCGCTTCTTCTTCATCCGCGATTGCTAACTCGAGGATTTCTTCCAATGAGACTGCTTTCCAGTCGATGTCGGCTTTTTGGACTTTGATCATTGTGCCTCCGTTCAGAGAGACGTACTTCACCGCGCGTGTGTTCACCGATCGGCGGAGTTTTCTCGTGCTGTGCCTATGCGAAACTATCTGTGATGTTGTCGAGTGTATCGAATTTCGCTTGCAACATCACGCGTTTTTCCGACAGCAACCGCAGGGAATGTTCACGGTCCTTAATCAGATCTTCGAGCAGCGTTCGCACGTCGGGATAGTCGCAGTTCTGCGCAAAGCGTTTGTATTCTTTGATGGCCTCGGTCTCGCGATGCTCCGCAACTTCAAGTGCGTTGCAGAGACCTTTGCATGAGTGAACGCAGGTAGTGTTCATGGTTTGTTCTTGTCGCATTTGTTATGGTTCAGGGTTCAGGGTTCACGCCTTCCGAACCTCTATTAGGGTGTTGAAAAAGCCCGTCAACACGTCATTGCGAGTCCACCGTAGGCGGACCAATAGTTTTCCAAGACCCTGCTAAGTTTCCGCCTTCTGACTTCCGTTTTTTCGACTTTCTGATTCACACTTCCAGACTAACCAACTCCCCGCCGCGCCTCAACGCCTGCTCGTTCAACGGCAGCAGATGATGATAGCGCTCGGGCAGAACTTTGGACAGTGCTTTCATAACTGATGCAATCCCGACGATTTCTCTCTGCGCGAGAAATGCGCCGAGCACGATCATATTCATGATCTTAAGGTTTTTCAGTTTCGACGCTTCATCGCTTGCGGGGATTGCGACAACCTCAATGTCCGTTCGTATCGGCGGCGAGATAATGTTTGTGGAATCGTACATCAGCAGCCCGCCGGGTTTCACAGCCTTCTCGAATTTCTCAAGCGACGGCTGGTTGAGCGCAAGCACCGAATCGAACGTCGTGATGATCGGCGAGCTGATACGCTTGTCGGAGACGATTACGATACAGTTCGCCGTGCCGCCGCGCATCTCCGGTCCATAGGACGGCATCCAGCTTATTTCTTTGTTTTCGATCATGGCGGCGTAGCTGAGCGTCATCCCCATCGAGAGGACGCCTTGGCCTCCGAAGCCTGCGATAAGAAGTTCATGTGTCACGTGAGTGCCTCTCCGTTCGATGCATGGTGTCACTTTGGATGTTCGTTGGGGACCTTGATCTCCCCAATCGGATACAGCGGAAACATATTTTGCTCCAACCACTTGTTTGCCTGGAGCGGGGTCATCTTCCACCCACTCGGACAATTGGAGACGATTTCGATGAAGCAGGTTCCCTTGTTCAGCTTCTGATACTGAAATGCTTTTGTCAACGCTTTCTTCAAGTAGCGAACGGCATTCGGCGTATGGACGGAGTGCCGCGCAACGTAGTACGCGCCCGGCAGCGTCGCAACCATTTCCGTAATCTTCATCGGGAAGCCTGCCGTTTCCACCGTGCGGCCGACGGGCGAGGTCGTCGTTTTCATGCCGAGCAGCGTCGTCGGTGCCATTTGTCCGCCCGTCATGCCATAAATTGCATTATTGATGAACACGACCAAAATATTCTCGCCGCGGTTCACCGTATGAATCGTTTCTGCGGTCCCGATTGCGGCGAGGTCTCCGTCGCCTTGATAGGAGAAGACATATTTGTTCGGCAGAATGCGCTTGATACCCGTAGCAACTGCGGAGGCGCGCCCATGCGCGGCTTCCTGCATGTCCACGTTCATGTAGTGATACGCGAACACCGAACAGCCGACAGGCGCGACGCCGATCGTCTCCTGCTGAATGCCGAGTTCGTCAATCACTTCCATCAGCACCCGGTGCGCGACCCCGTGGCCGCAGCCGGGGCAGTAGTGCATGCGCATGTCGGTCAGCGTGTCGGGTTTGACGTACACGCAATCCATCTGCGCGAGTTCTTCGTCTGTGAGTTCGAGAGTTTCTGTTGACATGGTAGTTGTGAATGTTCAGATTGTGTTTTGCATGTTCAAAAAAGTTTCCTCTGTTTACGTTTCCCTTATCGTAAGAGACTGTGTGAACATCATGTAGAGCGACACTCCAGTGTCGCTCTGGCTCGCGCAATGAGCGATTCTGGAGAATCGCTCTACATGTCGAGGCCGTTTTCACACAGCCTCTTAAGGTGAGGGAAAGCGGCTACACCGTTGCCATGCCGTTCTTCACCATCTTCCCCAACGCCTGTACGATTTCTTCCGGCGACGGAATGATGCCGCCCATTCTGCCGTAGAACTCCACGGGCACACGGCCTTCGACCGCGAGCCGAACGTCTTCCACCATCTGTCCCGCGTTCATTTCCACAACGAGCATTCCCTCAACCCGCTCGGCAAGTTCTCTTAACGCGAGTGTGGGAAACGGAAAGAGTGTCTTGGGGCGCAGTAATCCTGCCTTGATGCCATCGGCACGCGCAAGCTCCACTGCTTTGTGCGCGATGCGCGCCACCAGTCCGTACGCGACAATCAAGAACTCAGCATCATCGCTCTGCACCAGTTCGTAGCGCACTTCGTTGTCCATGATCATCCGATATTTTTTTTGGAGATGAAGATTGATTTCTTCCATCTTCTCCGGCTGAATGTGCAGCGATGTGATGATGTTGCGTTCGCGGTCGTTGGTCTTGCCGGTTGTTGCCCACGGCTTCACGGGCACACGGTCCTTCGGGTCATAGTCGGGAAACTGGACCTTCTCCATCATTTGGCCGAGCGCGCCATCGGCGAGAATCATCACGGGATTGCGATACTTGTCGGCGAGATCGAACGCGTCGAAGACACAATCCGCCATCTCTTGCACGCTTGCAGGTGCGAGCACGATGAGTTTGTAATCGCCATGCCCGCCCCCTTTCACCGCCTGAAAATAGTCTCCCTGCGACGGCTGAATCGTTCCGAGTCCGGGTCCACCGCGATTCACATTCACCACCAAGCACGGCAGTTCCGCGCACGCGATGTAGCTCAACCCCTCCTGCATCAGCGAAATCCCCGGCGAGGAGGAGGAGGTCATTGCGCGCGCACCCGCGCCTGCCGCGCCGTAAATCATGTTGATGGATGCGACTTCGCTTTCCGCTTGGAGCACAATCATGCCGCGCTTGCGCCCCTCGTCGGTCAAGTATTCCAAGATTTCCGACTGCGGTGTAATGGGGTACCCGAAGTACGCTTGGCATCCGGCGCGTATCGCCGCTTCGGCAAGCGCTTCGTTGCCTTTCATCAATCGAATGTTTTCTGACACGTGAGTTCCTTTGGAGCTATTGACTAACGTTTGTTCTTCCGAAACAGCCGCGAAAGCAACGGTCGCCGCTCCGGGCTATCCTCCTCGGACATTCCTTGAAACACCCACGCCATCATCGCGATGAACGCGATGAGACCGAGCACGAGGGTGAAGATTTTGATGAAGCTTGTGAATTCCATAGAACCCTCCACAACATTGTGAACATAGCGCACCAGTGCACCTCGCCGTGCGGGACTTAGGCTTTACGAATCAACCGATACGGTAATATCCCGCGTAACATTTGAAATAGTCGCAACTGGAACCGGCTTTCCCTTTTTCTTCTCTCGATAGACCGTAATCACCGCGTCGGGACAGACGAGCGCGCAGTTAACGCAGCCCGTGCAATTGTCTTTGATCAACACAGCGTAGTGATAGCCCTGCTTGTTCAAGCTTGGTGAAAGCGCGACACTCTTCTGCGGACATGCTTCGATGCACAACTCGCAGCCCTTGCAGGTTTCAACGTTAAACTTGACCGTTCCTTTTGCCATTTGATTTTCCTTTAGCTATAGAGTCCGCTTGCGGATTGAATGCAAGCGACGTAGAGTCCATCTGCTTGAGTCAACACGTGAAGTAATGCTCCCGCGCAAACGCAGTCAACTCCGAGCGGAAGTTCGGATGCGCGATACTCATCAACAGATCAATTCGCTCGCGCACAGTCTTACCGTGCAGGTTCACGACGCCGTATTCCGTAACGACATAGTGCACGTCGCCGCGGCTTGTCGTTACGCCGGCACCGTCGCGTAAACGCATGGCGATACGCGAAATCTTGCCGCCTTTCGCCGTCGAGGGGAGCGCGATAATCGGCTTACCACCATCACTCTTCGCCGCCCCGCGAATAAAATCCACTTGCCCACCGAAGCCGCTGTAAAACTTGTAGCCCATCGAGTCGGCGCACACTTGTCCCGTCAAATCAATTTCAATCGCGCTGTTGATGGCGACCATTTTCCGGTTGCGCGCTATGGTAAAGGGGTCGTTCGTGAATTGCGTCGGGCGGAATTCGAACAATGGATTGTTGTCAATGTACTCGAATAACTCGCGCGAGCCGAGGACGAACGACGTAACGATTTTCCCAGGCAGCAGGGTTTTCTTCTTGCACGTCAGCACCCCTGCTTCGATAAGCGGGATGATACCGTCACTGACCATTTCGGTGTGAATGCCGAGGTGTTTTCTGTCCCCCAGAAATTTTACCGTAGCATCGGGAATCCTGCCGATGCCAAGCTGGAGCGTTGCGCCGTCTTCCACAAGGCTCGCGACGTGCTCGCCGATCTTCCGGTACACGTCAAGTTCTTCGGGCGTTTCATCGCCTTCCAATTGCGGGAGCTCGCGCAGCGGCACGTCGACCTCGACGCAATAATCAATCTTGTTCATGTGAATGAACGAATCGCCCAACGTACGCGGCATGTTCGGATTGATCTGCGCAATGATGATTTTTGCGACATCGGTCGCGGCACGCGTGCACTCGACGCCCACACCAAAGCTGCAGAAACCGTGTTCGTCCGGCGGGGAGACGTGGATAAGCGCAACGTCAATGCGATAGTTCTTGCTCTGGATGAGCGCAGGAATTTCCGAAAGGAAAATCGGCGTGAAGTCTGCACGCCCTTCACACACAGCCTTGCGCACATTCTTGCCGATGAAGAACGCGTTATGGCGGAAGTGGCCCTGCATTTCGGGGCGAACGTACGCCGCTTCGCTCACACCCAACAAGTGGCACACCTCCACATCGAACAGTTCTTTGTAGCGCGCGACCATCGCGTCCACCAGCAGTTGCGGAACCGCGCAGCCGGGATGAATATAGACCCGATCGCCAGAGCGAATCACCGACACGGCTTCCTCTGCAGTGACGAACTTCCTTTCGAACTTCGCTTTGATGGTTGGTGAAATTGTGCTGTAATGCATGTGTATCCTTTTTTGAGCTATGGTACTATCGAATTGCGGATTCTCGATTGCTTCAGTTGTTTATTGACGATTCTCTGCAATGATTCAATCCTTAGTAAGGTAACCATCAAAGAAGTAAATCTACACTCCGCAAGTCGCAATCAATTCCTAATAAAGTCCAACGAGTGCCTCAAGTCCCGAATAATATCCGTTGCCTTTTCCAACCCAATCGCCAGGCGCACGCCTCCCGGATTCAACCCTTTTGCCATCTGTTCCTCCGGCGGAATTGCAGAGTGCGTCATCGAGCCGGGATGCTCGATGAGGGTGCGAATGTTGCCAAGGCTGACAGCGAGTGTGACGCAATAGGCTTCCTTCGCGACGTGATTGATGAATCGCTCGGCACGCTTGAGTTTGTCCTTTGGCGACTCGCCTTTGATGACGAAATAGATCATGGCGCCGGGGGCGAAGTTGCCGTCGTAGTCCACCATCTGTCGGCGCGCCAATTCCGCCTGTGCGAAGTCGGGCAAGCCCGGATAGTGGACGCACTCGATTTCGTTGCGCGTCGAGAGATATTCGGCAACGTTCTGCGCGGTATCCTGCATTTGTCTCATGCGCACCGCAAGCGAGGGCAACCCTTGCACAAGCACGGGCCATGCACTCTTCGCCGAGAGCACGCCGCCGAAATCTTTCCGGTACAACATCAGCCGGTCGTAGCTCCAGCGCGGACCGATGACAACACCGCCGATATCGGTGCCGAAGCCGCCGATGGCTTTCGTGAGCGAGTGCACGACGAAATCCACACCGAGAGAAATCGGGCGCTGGCAGAACGGCGTCGCGAACGTGCTGTCCACAACGGTCCAGATTTTCTCTTCTTGCGAGCGGCGCTTGTTCAGCTCGCGCGTGAGATCGGCAACTGCTTTCAGATCAATCAGCCGCAAGGTCGGGTTGATGGGCGATTCCATGTAAATGACCCGCGTGTTTTTCGTGACGTGACGAAGGATGATCTTCGGATCGGTCATATCAACGAACGTTGTGGCAATCTTCAAGCGCGGGTACCAATTCGTGAGCAGCGAGTAGGTGCAGCCGTAGAGCATCTTGTGCGCGATGATTTCGCTGCCGCTTCCCGTCAACATGCCCAGCACGCCGGAAATTGCGGCCATGCCGCTCGCGAATGTTACAGCGATGTCACCGCCTTCGGCGTAGGCGAGATTCTCTTCGAGCATGTCTTTGTTGGGCTCACCGAGCCTGTCATAGACATAAATCGGCGCCCTGCTTTCGACGGTCAGCTCATCGCTCGAATGCGCAAACTCTGCGAAGCCTTGCGCGCCGCGCGCAGCAGAATCCAAGCGAAACGTTGCTGACGCGGAAATCGGCGGCAGTAAATGATGACTGTAATCCCACCGTGGATCTTGCGATTGTCCATAGATGAGGTGAGCTTCCGTGGAGTAGCCGTCTTGTTCTTCTTCTGGTTCGATTTCTTTTTTCATTGTCGTTGCCTTTCGTGTTCATGCAGCAATGATACAATCTTCAACGGCGCGTCGCGGCGTCGGCGAAGTCTTTTCGAGTGAATACCCTATCCGCAGCAAAAGCTGTGGGAGGGAACCGATCCCGAGAAGCTTCCGCAGTGCCAAACGCGCTTCCGGGATTTCGATCGGCATGTTGAAAAAGCTGACCTGCAACCCGTCACGGGTCAACGTTAGGAGGATTCTCTGGAGCACCTCGCCGACGGCGATCCACACACGTTTCACATCCTCGCCGTGCAGTACGAGGAGTGCCGGGGCTTCGATGCAGAGTCGTTCGTCGTGTCGGGCGCGGAAGCCGCCCATATCCATTACCTTCACTGCCCACGGCGCAACCGCGGAACTGATGTCGCTAATGCCGAACGCCGCGCCGGTCATGCCGTCCGCTTTTTCTGTGCGATTGGGGCGGAGCCAGTCGGCAAGCTCTCGGCGAAATTCGGGGTTCGATAATTGCTGGCGCTCGGCACGCGCAACGAGCTGCGCAACCTGCATGTTTCTGCGCGGCTCTGTCGAGATGAATACGCCTACTTCACTCCCGTTGGTGAGGTTTGCCAAGCGAGAGATGACAGAGTCGGGCACACGCGCTGCGAGGAACGTATGCCGATTGGTGTGGCGCTTCGTGATGGAGAAAAACAGTTCTCCGAACGATTCATCCGTCTTGCGAAGCGCGTCGCGCTGAAGGCGTGCGAAGGCAAGAGGCAGATCTCTGTCATCGGAATCGGTAAAGCGCACATCGCATTGGAACCCGAAGTGCTCCGCCGCGATGCGAAGATTCATAATCGCCGCGCCGATACTCATCAACAACTCGTGATCGTCGGGATCGCTCACGGGCAGGCGGCGCGCATAGTCGGCATAGATCGCAATGCCCTGCTTGTAGAGCTGAAACTTCCACGGCTGGGCATTGTGGCTCGAGGGCGCCAGCACGGCGTAGCGCAGCACGTGCGTGAGCTGTTCTTCCCACGTGCCGTCGGTGGGAAAGGGAACCATGTCCACCGTGTAGGGGGTCGTCAGCGGATCAAAATTGCGCGCTGCGATGTTTCGGCTTTCACCAAGATCAACATTCGTCATCGTCGCCTCACGAAGTTGTCTCTTCCGCTTCTTCTACAGTCATACGAATCGCATCGAGCGGACAATCTTCCATTGCATCCCGCACAAGCTCTTCTTCTTCCGCATCCACCGGCTGTTTGCCGACGTAATAGGTGTT
>CAYUFU010000016.1:4548-6178 GCA_964444145.1 uncultured Chitinophagales bacterium | reverse complement strand
GAGGTGTAGGTGGGTTCGCCTTGCGCCGAATAGAACACTGCGGGAACAATCGTCTCGTTCGTCGAGCCGTTGGTCAACTCCAGCACGGAGCCGATCGCCATTCCGCTGCCGCCACTCATCATCGTCTCGTTCGTGTGGGCATCCATATCGAACCTCACGAATCTCGCCTTCACACCTCCGAGCGAAATGCTTTCGCCTTTCGGAATTGTGTACGTTTCATGCTGATGCGCGGCGTGTGCGTCCGGCTCCTGCAGCGAGACAGGTGAGAGGTACAGATCTCTTGTGAGAAACGACGCGATATCGGGATTGCGCATCACTCCCTGTTCCTTCGCCTCGAACATCACGGGCGCGAGACGGAATTGCTTGCCGTCCTTTTCTGCGATGACATTGAACGCAACTTTGTTGTCGTGCGTTGGCTCGTAGCCTGTGTACGTGAGCCTGTAGCCGAGCACTTCTTGCGGAATGTTCCGCTGCAACTCGATGTGTTCCGTTGAACTGAATTTCCCCGTCGCGATAATGCCGAACAACATGACGGCGAAGCCGAGGTGTGCAACCTTCCCCCCCAGAGCGCGAGCATCGGCTTTGATCGTGCGAAGGATGATTTCGAGATTGACGAAGAATGCAAACGCCGATGACGTGATGAACAGGAGCGTCATCACCTCTCTGGCTCCGGCGAGCCACAGCATTGCCGTGAGGACGAGCGCCGCACCGAGGGAGTTCATCGAGCGCTTGAGCATCGCTTTCCAATCGTCAACGCCCCACTGAACGAAGAGACTGAAACCAATCAGCACCCCAATGGCGATTCCGATGGGGAGATGCGTCTGGTCGTAAAACGTCGGCTCGACGGTTGTCTTGGAAATGATGGGTAGGCTCGTGCCGAACAAGATCACCGCAGCACTTAAGAGCAGCACAATCATCCCTGCAGCGAGCGCGCTTTCGCGGCTGACAAGCTTCGCCTCTGTTGATTCGGACTTCAATTCCTGGCGCCGGACGAACATCATGCCGAACCCGAGTCCGACAATGAAAACAAGAAACGCAACGAGCAGCCAATACACGGTCGCGCCAGGGTCGGTGAACGAATGCACGGAGGATTCGCCTAAGATTCCGCTGCGCGTGAGGAACGTGCTATAGACCACGAGGAAGAAGGAAGCAATGGCGAGCGCGAAATTTGTCCGAACGAATTTGCCCGTGCGCCGTTGCGCAAGCATCGTGTGGAGCAGTGCAACGCTCGTTACCCATGGGATGAGTGAAGAATTTTCGACCGGGTCCCATCCCCAATAGCCGCCCCAACCGAGAACGCCATACGCCCAGTACGCACCGAGCATCAAGCCCAAGCCGAGTGAAAGATTCGCGAACAGAACCCAGGGAAATGCCTGCGTTGTCCACTCCTGATATTTTTTTCTCCATAACCCCGCGACGGCAAAAGCAAACGGCATTGCCATGGCGGCAAAGCCGACGAAGAGCACCGGCGGATGAATCGCCATCCAAACATTTTGTAGCAACGGATTCAAGCCGCGACCATCGGGCGGAATTTCGTTCGCGGGAAAATTCGGAAACATCTCCCACACGAGCGTGAAGGGCGACTTTACGAGCAGTAACAACAGCAACATGGATTGCACAGCCATGAATA
>CAYUFU010000016.1:0-4448 GCA_964444145.1 uncultured Chitinophagales bacterium | reverse complement strand
GATATAACGGCGGTGCGTGGCATTGCGATAGTAATTGAACGCGGCACAGAGCGCGCTTACGAACGCAACGACCGTCACCCAAAATCCAAGAACAGACATGAAACCTCCCGATGTGAACACGCCCTTGAAGAGGTCAACACGTGTGCCACGAACATAGGGCTATGCTCTTCGAAAGGAGGCGGGATTCAGCAGAATTTCGCTGTTGAAGAATGACACAGCGACGGAAATTCCGATTCGTGGGAATGGATTTGCAGGAGTGAAAAATCGTCGACGCGTATTAGTGCACCTGCGCCACGCATCCGCGCGTGCACGGCAACCCCTCCTCCCACAGCGAGCATGCTTTCACGACGCGGATTTCGTTTGGAAGGAAGATGGCACTTGCCGCAGCAATGTTCGGGGAAAAGACGATTGTTGCTTCCTGCTTCTTCTCCGGACACACGACGAGTTTGCCGCGGCTATAACGTTTGTACGTTTCGATGACGGCGGGAAGAACGAACGTGAACGCAAGGAAGTTGATGATGAAACTGAGGACGAAGAGAAAAACGATGAAGGGTTCCATTATGAGACCCTCTTGCTCGCTGCAACCAGGTGCTTGCGCATTTGTGTCTCTTCGATGACTTCAACGATAAGCGGAAAGTACCGGTCGAGTGCACATTCGACTTGCTCGCGTAGTTTGCACTGCCCCTGAGGGTTTTCATGTTTGCAGTCATGGCAGACGCGAAGGCGCAGTTGCTCTTCGTACGGAATCATCGAATCGCTATACACGCAGTTGATGACCTCGACGATCTTCGGAAAGTAGGTCTTGAGCGCGCAGAAGCCATCGTGTGCCAAGCGGCAGTTCCCCTGTCCGTCTCCGTCGAGGCACTTCGAGCAAACTCTTGCTTGAAGCATTTGCCAATATTCTTCATCTGTCGGCATTGGTGACTCCTCAAACGTACATGGCACTTCGCAGTCCGTCGCCGTAGGCGATGTACCTTAACTTGGGCCCGCGTCTTTCAGCGTAAAGCGGAACGGAATCGAGACCCACACTTTCACAGGACCATTATTCATCACAGCGGGAGTGAAGACGAATTGCATGGCCGCTTGCACGGCAGCGTCGTCGAACATTTCTGCCGTTGATTTTACGACCACTGCCTTCTTCGGGCGACCATCTTTGTCTACCAAGATCTTTACCCACACCGTTCCTTCCAGGCCGGCGCGCACCGCCATCGGCGGATACTCCGGCACGACACGCTTCACAATTTGTGGTTGCTTTTCGACGGGAATGAATGCATCCATTCCCGGCTCTTCATCTTCAATAACGATGTCTTGTTGGATTTGAACGTTGCCACCTTCACCCAACCCTTGCTCGAGCGCGGGCGTTGGCTGCGCGCTCAATTCGGATTGTGTTGCCAGCGTTACCTCCGCACTCACCTCTGCATCGGGCACCGGCACGGGAATGCCCACGGTCGGTTTCACGCTCGCCGCAACGTTGACCGATGGCGGCGGAGTGGTCGCTGTAATCGAAGGCGGCGGCCCAAGGTCACTATACTTCACAACTCGCACACTCACCATAGGAATGTTGTCGTCGTCCTCTCCTAAGTATTGTGCCGCGTAATAGGAAGCAAAGGTCAGCGCGAAAATGCTCGTCGCAATGATCAGACCCTTGATATAATTTTTTCTGTACGCGGCTTTGAGTTCAGAACGACCGTACGTTATTATGCCTGATGCTGTCGGCTCGACGATTGCTTTTTCCTGTTTCATATTTTTCTCTTTCAACAAAAGCGTCGGGAGTAAACTTCTCTACCCCTAAAGAGGGCAATCCTAATGCCAAGAGAAGTGCACAAAACGATTCACGAACAGGGGAATTGTGAAGAACAGTTCGCTGATTTTCTCAGCAGTAGGAATTCAAAAGCGCGCAACTTCCCACACACGCATCGCAACGCAGCGGAAGATTTCAGAACGTGAACGCAACAAGAAGCAGAAACACAAACGGCAAAATCACCGCTGCAAGGCCAAAACGAAAACTCATGGTTTGTTCATCCGTATGTTGTGATGAAAAGCTCTGCAAAGAATCTCGCAACTGATGTGCCATCGCAGGAAAGCAAAGCGCATCACGTTCAAACACCTGCCCGCGGATGTTTCCGAGAATTGGGAAACCAGATTTCGGATTTTCCCAAAAATGAAACGTCCCGTTCATGGTGATGAACGGGACATTCACGATAGCGTCAGATCACGCCATCAGAAATCGAACTCCACTCCGCCAAGGTTCAGTTTGCCGTTGATGTGCTTCGTCGGGTCGAGGATGCGGAAATTGGCGTCAATGACACCAACGTGACATGCGGTCGCTGTCGCGCACGTTGTTATTCCCGTTGGGTCAGGATGTGTTCCGCCTTGTGCGACTGTTTTCGGCAGAGCTTTTCTGTAGGTCGTCGTCGCATTCACATCGCCGTGGCATGTTCCGCATGCCATTTGCGAGCCTGCCGTGTTGTTCCACACGGGTGCAAACGACGGGTTGCCGTTTTTGAAATTGCCGTGACAATAGGTTGATGCACAACTGAGCGTCGCCGTATTGTACGTTGGGTTCGGCGTGATGGGCCCACCAGGCAACAGCGGAAACGTTGTTCCCGTGTTCGTAACTGTTCTTGTGAGTGAAGTATTCATCACCACCTCGGAGCCCGGCGCGTCGTCAATGTGGCCTGCCGCTGCGAGGGTTGCGGGAACGACATGGCAATCGGAACAGGGCCTGAGCGTCGCAATCGAACTTCCCGTCAAATGAATCTGGTGCGCGCCAACGCCTCGAAAGGTTGCCGCGGTATTCTTGCTCATGTCGCGTGGCGGCGCTGGATTCGCTGCACTGCCGTGACACGTTGCGCAGTTCTCCGGACCCGCTCCACTCTTGTGACACTTTAGGCACGAACCGGCAGCCGAACCACCGGCGTACGTCGCGCCATGGCACGTGCGGCAACTGCTCATGTCCCAATTTGCCGCACGGATCGCCATTCCATGAAAATCTCTCGACGCGGTGTCAGTCCATCCCGGCCTATGCACTTGAACGCCGGGACCCACAGGTTGCGGCAGCCCCTCCTTCAAATCCGCGCACCCACTGCCACACGTCACAAGGACTGCGAGGACCAGGGCGAGAGTATGAACGTGATGTTTCATTGCAAGCTCTCTGGCTACGGTTTCCGCAATTCGAGAATGGATGAGCGCAGCAGCTCGAGTGCATACTTCGTGTTATGCACGCCTTTGCTGCCATCATGCTCGACAAAGAAATAATTGTGAAGCGCGCCGGCACGTGAAGCCGGAGCAATTCGCAGCGGTGCCGATGAGCTTGCTCGCACCAAGTCTGTGACAGGGTCGAGCCAATTGCGCGCGATCAGCAACTGCCTCAGTGTGTCGAGATTGCGGTTGATGAGTGTTTGCGCACCAACGCCGCCGGTTGACGGACCGGTTATGTCTGGCGTCGTCATTGTTTGCACATGGCATCCGGACTCCCGACAGCCGGTTACGACATACGACGTGGTGCCGCTGGTATTTGTATAACCAATCCACATCGTGTGGCCCCCCGCTCTCCCTGCACCTCCGCCTACAGGCTCGGACATGTGGCACTTGGCACAACCGTCTTGTCGAATCGCGGTGTTGCTCGTATGGTTCGAGTTACCCGTATATGTGAAATCAACGAACTGGAACCCTCCAGTCCCTATGAGCATCTGACCGTTCACGCCATAGTGAGGATACCAACGACTGGACCGAATGACGATCGTGTCCGTGATCGCGGTCTTGGTTGGGTCCGGCACTGGAGTAATGGGAGATGAGGTGCGTGTTTGATGACACTGGACGCAGATGTTTCCTTTGCCATAATCAAAGACCGCGTTGGGAACCCCGGCAACGAACGACGTGATTGTCACAGGCGCAGCTTGGCGCAACGAAAAGTCATTACGCGCATGGGGAGAATGGCATGAGAAGCATCCTAACGGACTGGGATGCAGAATATCCGATGGCACAAGCTGACTCGTCCAACCAGCCTGTGCGCGCTTCACAAACCCTTCGGTGGTATGGCATCCCGCGCAGAGCGTCGTGTTTCTGTCAATGTCGCCGCCAATAGCATGCTTGGACGACGACCACTCGTACTTACGTCCTGCGACATAGTACGTTGTGTCCTGGTCGGCAGTGTGGCACGTGGCGCACTTGATGTTCGGCGCGAAGCCCTCGAGATTGAAGACATTGTTGATGCCGTCCTGCCCGTTCTTGCCTGCAGGTCCTTGAGGTCCCTCGCAGCCAAACAGCAGGAACGCCACCGTGAGCAGCACGGCAAGCATCGCGATTGGCGTGAATGCTTTCTTCATGATTGGCACCTCCATACGTTTCTGTTTCATTGGTTTTGCTTCAACACTCTTTGCTCTTCGCTCTACGCTCTTTGCTCTTTGCTCTTCGCTCTTCGCTCTTCGCTCTTCGCTCTTCGCTCT
>CAYUFU010000015.1:39193-54092 GCA_964444145.1 uncultured Chitinophagales bacterium | reverse complement strand
CGATCGCGGAGGCTTGCACGACGGCGAAGAGAATGAGAATTTCCTGCAGCGAAAATTTCAGCGTGTCCTCGGCAAAAATCGAGGCGAACGAAATGACGGTGAGAATGCCGTCGTTGTAAAGAAAGAATGCGAGAAGAAATTTTCCAATCTCTTTGTACTGCGGCGAGGCGAGATGCCGCAGCGTTTCGATGACGCGGGAGTAGCCTTCATGCAAATATGAAACGGGACGCGCGGTTGTTTGTTTTCTCTCTCGCAAGAAAAGAAAAAGCGGCAGAGAGAAAACAAAAAACGTCGCGGCGGCGAGAAGAAAACTGAGCCGCACGTTCGCGAGGTTTTCCGCCGCGAAGCCGCCGCTGTACAACGGAATTGCAATCAGCAGAGACACGAGCGAGCCGACGTAGCCCATCGCAAAGCCGTAGCCGGAGAGCCTGCCGTAGTTTTCTTTTTCGGTCAGCGACGGAAGGAACGCGTTGTAAAACACGATGCCGCCTTCGAAGCCGATGTTCGCGATGATGAACAACAGCGAACCGACGAGTATCATGTTCTCGCCGACGAAATACAAAAGTGCTGTACAAAGGACTGACACGAATGTGAAAATGAACAGGTAGCGCTTTCGCCGGCGCGTGAAGTCGCTTGCCGCGCCGAGCACGGGCGCGATCAACGCGGTGAGCAGCATCGAGATGCTGACGGCGAGTCCCCAGAAGAAGTCACCGCGTCCGGCTCCGCCGGCAACTATTTGCTTGAAGTAGAGCGAATAGCCAACCGCGACGATGAGAACGGAGAACGACGTGTTCGCGAAATCGAAGAGCGTCCAGATGAAGATTTGCGCGCGGCGGGAGAAAAGCATGCTGGTCACTGCACGGCGAGAAAGAATACGGTTCTCGAGAACGGGGGAGTGCTTCGCTTCGTTCGCAAGGACATGGCGATCGTGATCGCTTCAGGTTCTAACGGGTTTAGTTCTCTTGACGCGGGGGACGCCTTCGTAAAGCCCTCTGCCCGATTTTGCCATATCGCGTCGAAACGATTCGTCTTCGAGCACAGCATCGAGTATCCCGTTGACGAACTGTCCGCTTCGCTCGGTGCTGAAGAGCTTAGCAAGCTCGATCGCTTCGTTCATCGAAACTTTGGGAGGGATTTCCTTGAAGTAGAGTAACTCGCAAATGCTCATGCGAAGAATGAGCCGGTCAATCAGCGCGATGCGATCGAATTCCCAATTTGCCACTTTCGTCCTGATGACTTTGTCAATGTCGGTTTTGTGGCGAATGGTCGCGAGGATGAGCTGCTTGGCGAAGGCGTGCGCGTCTTTGTTCTCTTCGATTCCCGCGAGCACGTGCTTGATGATGTGTTCCGGCGGGTCGTTCGAGATTTCGTGGGCGTAGAGCGCTTGCATCACTTTTTCGCGGATGATGCGCCGCCGAACAGATCTACTCATGTTCAAAAGTCAGTCTGAAATCCAAGCCGGTCACCGCCAAGCGCAGAGGTCGTGGAGAAGGAGTGTGCTGTGGTTTGATTTTCAAGAAGCCCTCTGCGCACGCACGTTCTCTGCGGGTAGCCGTGTTCATCGTTTGCCAAAATCGTTCTCACCCAATCGCCCGACGAACGAAGACTTGCCTGCGTAAATCGTCTTCATGCGGCTGATGGCTGTGATGCGCTGTTCTGCGAGGCGGTTCGACGCCTCGTAGGTCGGGATGTTTTCGTTTTTTGCGATGGCGAAGATTTTGAGAATCGTATCGTAAATTCCCTTTGCTTGCTGCAACGCCCGCTCCTGAGAATATCCCTCAAGCTCATTGTACACGTTGATGAGCCCGCCCGCGTTGATTGCGTAGTCGGGCGCGTAGAGAATCCCGCGCTCGATCAACATACGACCGTGCCTCTGCTCGTCGGCGAGCTGGTTGTTCGCGCCGCCTGCGATAATGTTGAATTTGAACTTCGGTATCGTCTCGTCGTTGACGATGGCGCCAAGGGCACACGGACAAAACACATCGGCATCCACGTCGTAGATGGCGTTCGGCTCAACGATCGTTGCTTTGGTTTGTGTGGCAACGCGCTGGACTTTGTCGGGGAAAATGTCGCTGAGGAAAATCTTTGCGCCTTCCTTCGCGAGATGATCGCAGACGTATTGTGCGACATGCCCGGCGCCCTGCACCGCGACCTTTTTTCCCGTGAGCGAGTCACTGCCCGTGAGGACTTTCATGCATGCCTTCATGCCGACATACACGCCGTATGCAGTGACGGGTGACGGGTCGCCGCTGCCGCCCAGGGCGCGATCAATGCCGGTGACGTATTTCGTTTCCATGCGAACATACTCCATGTCGCGCACGTCCGTACCGACGTCTTCTGCAGTGATGTAGCGTCCCGCGAGTCCCTCGACGAAGCGACCGAATGCACGGAACATCGCTTCGGTCTTTTGCTTGTTCGGGTCGCCGAGGATGACGGCTTTGCCGCCGCCCAGGTTCAAGCCGGCGACCGCGGCTTTGTACGTCATGCCGCGTGAGAGGCGGAGCACATCGTTCAGCGCGTCCTCGTCGCTTGCGTAGGTCCACATACGCGTGCCGCCGAGCGCGGGACCGAGGTTGGTGTTATGGATTGCGATGATTGCTCTCAAGCCCGAAGGCTTGTCCGAACAAAAGACCACTTGTTCGTGGTCGCGTGCTTCGATATGGTGAAAGATTGCCATGAATGTTCTTGTTAGAGTGACGTGATGAGTGAAACCCGGGGAAGGTTCGATAGTGGATGCCGATCAACAAGGACGTGGGCGTTGAACGCATCGCGGATGTGCTGTTCCGTGAGAACGTGCGCCGGTGTGCCGAGTGCGACCAGCGAGCCGCACACAAGCAATCCTATTCGGTCGCTGAATGCCGCAGTTAAGTTCAGATCGTGCGAAACCGAAACGACCGTAAGTCCTCGCTCCCTATTCAGCCGTTTCACGAGTTCAAAAATCGCGATCTGGTGCGCGATGTCGAGATGAGCATTTGGCTCGTCCATCAGCAGGACGGTGGGTTCTTGCGCGAGGGCGCGGGCGATGAACACGCGCTGACGTTCGCCGCCGGAGAGATTGGTGATCGGCTGGTGGGAGAGATGAGCAACGTCGGCGAGTTCCAGCATCGTGTGTGCGATGGCGCGATCGGTTTCATTCTCGAAGATTCTTCCGCGGGAGTGCGGCGCTCGTCCCATCAACACAATTTCCATCACCGTAAAAGGGAACTGCACCGTCGTGTCCTGAGGGACGAAGCCAATGCGCTGGGCAAGCTCAGCGCGCGAATATTCCGAAAGCTTCTTCCCTTCAAATTCGATCGAGCCCGATTCGGGCAGCAGGATTCTATTCAGCAGGCGCAGCGCAGTGGTTTTCCCCGAGCCGTTTGGTCCCAGCAAACTGAAGAATTCCCCCCGCTCGACGTCAAAGGAAACGTCCCGCAATGTCGGCACGGTCTTGCTGTAACTAAACGAAACGTTCTGAACTGAGATTGCGCGCATGAGTGTGTTGAGAGAACGGAGAGAAATCACGCAACCAATCTATCGAAATCAGCATTGGAAGGCAACCCGCAGTGGCGAGCAACGGGCATCAGTAACAAGGATGGGCACGAGAAGTGGCTGCCGCGCAAGGTAATGGACTCATACCGGACAAGTATGAGCGGCACATCATCCCCGTTGATCAGATGGGCGCATCAATGCTTCTTTCGCGGCGAGTAGATATGCGTGGCATCGCCATAGTACACGTGCGCTGCTTCCATTACCGTCTCGGAAAGCGTGGGGTGTGCGTGGACGGTTTCAGCGAGGTCTTGCACGTTGGCGCCCATTTCGATGGCGAGCGCGCCTTCGGCAATCAGCTCGCCCGCGTGCGCGCCAACCATGCCGACGCCAAGCAACCGTTCGGTCTCCGGCTCGATGATAAGCTTCGTCAAGCCATCGGTTCTGTCAAACGTGAGCGCTCGACCCGATGCCGACCACGGAAATTTCGCTATCTCCACAGTGATGCCCCGCTCGTTCGCCTCGGCTTCAGTCAAGCCTGCCCACGCGACCTCTGGATCGGTGAAGACGACTGCAGGCACGATGATTTCTTTTTTCGTTGCGGCTTCACCAAGAATTGCGTCGACGGCAATGCGCGCCTCCTTCGACGCTTTGTGCGCAAGCAGCACGCCGCCTGCAATGTCGCCAATAGCATAAATCATCGGATCGTCGGTCTGCAGTTTGTCGTTCACACGCACGAAGCCTTTCTCGTCTTTCTGCACGTTTGTATTCTCGAGTCCGATGTCGTTGCTGTTCGGCGTTCGCCCGACGGAAACGAGCACGCGGTCGTACAGTTCTTCGGTTTCCTTTCCGCCGTACTCCAACTGCACCTTGATTTGCTTTTTGTACGTCGCCATCTTGAGCACTTTTGCCTTGAGGCGAATTTCTTTGAATGCTTGTTCCGCCTTCTTCACAACCGGACGAATCAAATCGGGGTCGGCGCCGGTGAGAATATTGTCCAGCGCCTCGACGACCACCACAGTGCTGCCGAGTGTTGCATACACCGTCCCCAATTCCATTCCGATGTAGCCGCCGCCGACAACGAGCAGAGTTTTCGGAATCTCCTCAAGCTCTAACGCCTCCGTGGAGGTCATGATGCGCCTGTTGCCGAGGTCGAATGCTTGCGGCATTGCAGGGCGAGAGCCTGTCGCGAGAATTGCTTTCTCATACGAGATGAACTTCTGTCCTTCTTTCGTTTCGACGCGGAGCGTTCGTGAATCTTCGAAATAGCCGCGGCCGAACATCACCTCGACGCCGCGCGACTTCGCAAGCGCAGCAACCCCCTGAGCGAGTTTCCCCGTGATTGAATTCTTCCATGCGCGCATCTTGTTGACGTCGAGCTTCGGTTTGCCGAACGTGATGCCGCGGTGGTCGGAGTCCTGTGCTTCGTGAATCAGCTTCGCCGCGTGCAGATACGCTTTGGAGGGGATGCAGCCTACATTGAGACACACGCCGCCAAGCTGAGGATCTTTTTCCACCATGATAACCTTTTTGCCTCGGTCCGCCGCGTAGAATGCCGCCGCGTAGCCTCCCGGTCCTGAGCCGATGACGACGATGTCGGTGGTTATTGACTTCATAGTTTTCCTAATCGTAGAACTGTGCCACAACGTCACGGAGGAACAGAGTTGCCATAGGGCAGAACCTCTCTGGCTCCATGATCCCGTAGCGACCTAGAGTTTTACATTTTTTTCGTTGAAGGTTTGGAGTTCGTTCACAAAGTCAGTAATGAATCGCGCTGCGTTCCCGCCGTCAATCACTCGATGGTCGTAGGACAGCCCCAATGGTACGATCATGCGTTGCACGATTTTTTTCTCGAGGACAACCGCTTGCAACGAACCGCGCCCGACCCCGAGAATTGCGACCTCGGGTTTGTTGATGATAGGCGTGAAATGCGCGCCGCCGATGCCGCCTTGATTCGAAATCGTGAACGTGCCTCCTTGCATCTCGTCCAGCGAGATTTTTCTTTGGCGGGTCCGTTCAGCAATGTCCTGCAGCTCGATCGAGAGTTGCAAGAGACTCTTCTTATCTACATCACGAATCACCGGGACAATCAATCCTTGTTCCGTATCCACAGCAATGCCGATGTGATAATAGTTCTTGTAGACGATTTCTTCCGTTGTCTCATCCAAACTTGCGTTGAAGAGCGGGTGTTTCTTCAGGGTTGCGACAACTGCTTTCATGATGAAGGGCGTGAGGGTGAGGTTCGCCCCTTTCTTCTCGTATGCTTTCTTGTGCTTCGTTCGAAGTTCAAGAACATCGGTGATGTCAACAGATTCAAACTGCGTGATGTGCGGAATCGTCGTCCACGATTCCGTCATCTTGGCGCTGATGGCTTTGCGCAATTGCGACATCTTTTTCTTTTCGACGCTGCCCCATTTGGAAAAGTCGATGCTGATGGGCGCCGGTTTCGGAGCTGGTGTGGAACCTTGTGCCGCTGGCCTGGGGGGCGCACCCGCGGCTTGCAATCGCTGAATGTACGCTCGCACGTCGGACATGAGAATACGTCCACCATTGCCGCTGCCGCGAACGCGCGTGAGGTCGAGTCCAATCTCCCGTGCTATTTTTCGCAACGAGGGAGAGGCAGGCGGTGGAAAGCCGTTTGCGGATGTTCTTGGCTCTTCCTCCGTCATCGGCATCGTTGCGGATGGCGTCTGAGGGGTGGGTTCTTCTGCAACCACGCGTGGTTCTTCGACGGGTTCGGCGACGCTCTGTCGAAGCGTGGTGCCGCTATCGGCGCGTTCGGCAACGGAAAAGATGAGCGCTCCGACTTTTATCTCGTCGCCATCCTTCACATAAATTCTCGAAATCGTTCCCGCAACGGGCGTCGGAATGGACGCAACTGCCTTCTCACTTTCAAGTTCGAGTATGGCTTGGTCCTTCTTGACGGTGTCGCCTTCTTTGACAAAAATCGTCGAGACGGTTCCGCTATCAGCTCCTTCGCCGAGACGGGGGAGTCTTACATCCATTGAGTTTCTCCTGAGGTCGAATAACAAGTAAAGAAAACCGCGAAGACGTTTTTGACTATTGTGCTTCGTTGTTGTCTTTAGACAATTATGGGAAAAGCCTTCTCCGCATCAACACCCAAATCCTTCAACGCCTTCTCCACAACCTTCTTCGTCACCGCTCCTTTGCGTGAGAGCTGATAGAGCGTTGCAACCGCAATCATCTCTGCGTCGATTTCAAAAAAGCGACGGAGATTTTTTCGGGTGTCGCTTCTGCCAAAGCCGTCTGTACCGAGCGATAGCAATCCGCCCGGCACCCAGGGGGCGATCTGGTCGGGGACAATTTTCATGTAGTCCGATGCGGCAACAAACACACCGTGCTCATGTTCGAGCACATGCTCGAGATACGATTTCTTCGGGTGCGCGGTCGGATGCAGCATGTTCCATCGTTGCGCGTTCAACGCTTCGCTGCGCAGGCGTTTGTAACTCGTTGCGCTCCACACATCCGCCGACACGTCGTAGTGGTCGGCAAGAAGTTCTTGTGCCTGCAGCGCTTCGCGCAGTATCGGTCCGCTGCCCAGGATGTGCGCTTTGTGTTTCAGCTTCTTGTCGCCGTGCTTGAATTTGTACAAGCCATTGAGAATTCCTTGCTCGACGCCGAGCGGCATTGCCGGCATTGCATAGTTGTCGTTGTACAGCGTGAGGTAGTAGAAGATTTTTTCGTTCTCGGCATACATGCGTCGCAACCCGTCCCACACAATCACGGCAATCTCGTATGCGAATGCGGGATCGTAGGCGAGCAAATTCGGAACGGTGCTCGCCATGAGATGGCTGTGCCCATCTTCATGCTGCAAGCCTTCGCCGTTGAGCGTCGTTCGTCCCGCCGTCGCACCGCAGAGGAAACCCTTCCCCATCATATCGGCGTTTGCCCACACCTGGTCGCCGATGCGTTGGAAGCCGAACATCGAGTAGTAGATGTAAAACGGAATCATGTTCACACCGTGAGACGAGTACGCGGTTGCGGCTGCGATGAACGATGCCATGGAGCCTGCTTCCGTGATTCCCTCTTCGAGGATTTGTCCGTCCTTTGTCTCATGATAGTACAGGAGGGTCTTGCTGTCAACCGGTTCGTACAATTGGCCCTTGGGCGAATAGATGCCGACTTCGCGAAACAACGGGTCCATGCCGAACGTGCGAGCCTCGTCGGGAATGATCGGCACAATGTTGTCGCCGATGTGTTTGTTGCGCAGCAACGAACCGAGCAAGCGGACGAACGCCATCGTCGTCGAAACCTCGAAGCGCTCGGAGCCTTTCAGAAATTCTCCGAAGTCGGCAAGCGATGGTACCTCGAGCGGCGGTGCGTTCTCTGTTCGCTTCGGCAAGAATCCGCCGAGCGCTTTGCGTCGGGCAAGAAGATATTTTGTCTCAGGCGCATCTTCCGCCGGACGATAGAAGGGGGTCTCGACCACTTCTTCGTCGGCAATGGGAATCGTGAAGCGGCTGCGAAATTCGCGCAGCTCTTTTTCGTTCAGTTTCTTTTGTTGATGCGTGACGTTACGCCCTTCACCTGCTTCACCGAGGCCATAGCCCTTCACCGTCTTCGCAAGAATCACCGTCGGCTGACCTTTATGATTGACCGCGCGGTGATATGCCGCGTAGACTTTTTGCGGGTCGTGCCCGCCGCGTTTGAGTTTGCGAAGTTGGTCATCCGTCAAATGATTAACCATCTCCAGCAACTCGGGGTACTTCGAAAAGAAGTGCTTGCGGATGTAGCTCCCCGGCTCGACCGTGTACTTTTGATAGTCGCCGTCAACCACTTCTTCCATGCGCTTGACGAGCAAGCCTTTCTTGTCCGCCTTCAACAACGGGTCCCATTCCGAACCCCAGATCACCTTGATGACATTCCATCCCGCGCCGCGAAACGCGGACTCAAGCTCCTGAATAATTTTTCCATTGCCGCGCACGGGACCATCGAGCCGCTGCAGGTTGCAATTAACAACCCACGTGAGATTGTCGAGCGCCTCGCCCGAAGCAATACGCAGCGCGCCCAGCGATTCAGGCTCATCCATTTCGCCATCACCAAGGAATGCCCATACGTGCGGCTCCTCGCCTTTGATAAAACCGCGCGCGTTCAAATAACGATTGAACCGCGCTTGATAGATGGAATTGATCGGGCCAAGTCCCATGGAAACGGTCGGGAACTGCCAAAAATTCGGCATCAAGTAGGGGTGGGGGTATGAGGTAATTCCTCCGCCGTGCGCCAAGTCTTGTCGGAAGTTGTGAAGATGCTCTGCATCGAGTCGGCGTTCGAGAAATGCGCGCGCATAGATTCCCGGTGAGGCATGCCCTTGAATAAAAACCATATCGGCGGGACGATCACCGTCGGCGCCGCGGAAAAAGTGATTGAACCCGACTTCGTACAGCGTCGCGCTCGATGCGTACGTGGAGATGTGTCCGCCGAGTCCGCTGTGCAAGCGATTCGCTTTCACGACCATCGCCATCGCATTCCAGCGGATGTAGCTTTTGATGCGCCGCTCCAAATCGCGGTCGCCCGGATACGCGGGTTCCTCTTCGGAGGGAATCGTGTTGACGTAGGGCGTGCTCACGGTCGAGGGCATCTGCACACCGTCTTCGCGCAGGCGCTCAATCAGCTTGTTCAATACGTGGTGCGCCTGCCCCGACTCTTTGCTTTTCAACATGTACTCGAAGAAGAATTCGAGCGAATCCACGATGCGATGTTCATCTGCGCCGTTCGTCTCGGCGCTTGCAGAAGAAGTCTCATGCTCCGTAGCCACGATGCCTGCTCTCTCGATTGTGAAAGGAAAACCTTGCGGTCAAAATGAAATGAAGTGGATGTGAAAACTTTCCTCAATATATGAAAAGAGACTGGTAAACGAAATCTTGCCGCGCAGCCTCGTCTTCGAGGGAGAATGAAATGAAAATCATCCACTGGTCGGAAAGAAAGGAATTCCTCACCGACATTATCCAATCAGGCTCAGTGAGTTTGTCTGGCTGGATTATTTCGCCACCATCAACTTCTTCACAGCAACGGAATTGCCGGCAACGAGTTTGTAGAAATACACGCCGCTCGGCACATCGGTTGCGTCCCATGGAACGGAGTATTCGCCCGGCGCTTTTGTTTCGTTGACAAGAGTTGCGATGGCTCGTCCTAAGACGTCGAACACCTGCAGCGATACGACGCCGGCAGTGTGAATGCTAAATCTGATGGTCGTCGAGGGATTGAAGGGGTTGGGATAATTCTGTCCGAGCGCGAACGAGACCGGCGCTCGTCCTTCTCCGGTGCTCGTCGGCAGACTCACTCGGATCGGATCGAAGTAATTCACCGTTCCATCCAAATCTATCTGCTTGAGGCGATAGAAGGGGAGGGATGCCGATGCGTTGGTGTGAGTGAATTGGTAGTAACGAGGCTCGGTGGTGGTACCGTTGCCGGGAACGAAGCTGTTCGGGATTCCTTCGAAGGCACCGCGCTCGTTCGCCGCTCGCTCGATCTCGAAACCGTAATTGTTGACTTCGCTGATTGTCCTCCATTCCAACAGCACGCGGGTTCTGTCGAGCGCTCTGCCCGTAAAGCTTGCGAGCTGAATCGGGACCGATGCTGTAATCGTGAAATTCACATTCGAGATATCGAAGAAGATGTTGCCGAGGGCCTCGACCTTGATGCGCGCCGTGGTTGTTTGATTGTCTGGGACAGTAATCGCTTCCACGCCGTCGTTCGGCGTGCTTGCAAGAATCACGATGGGAAATGTCGTCCCGCCATCGGTGGAGAGAGAGATTTTCACGTTTGCGCAATTCACAGGTGCGATGTTCGTATTCGACACATCCCAGGTTATCGTTTGGGTCGTGAGCGCTTCCCAACTCACCGCCGTGTTCGGCGCGGTGACGGTAAAGGGACCCGCGCTGCCGCTAACACTGAATTGGACATTCGACGAGCGATCAACGCCACCTCCGCCGCTGCGATTGTCGCGTGCCGTCAAACGAAACGTCAGCGTTCGGGCATAGCTCGGAAGGATTTCGCCGATCGTCTGCGTGTTGTTCAGTAAGTCCGAGAGTTTCGGAAATGTTCGTGTCGCGTTCGTCGTTGGACTGAAACTGCGGAAGATGGGCGCGTTGCCCGACGGCGTGTTTGGATCACCCGCAGGACCTAAATCGAATTCCTCCCAACAGAATGTCAGCGCATCGCCGTTAGGGTCGGTGGCAGATCCGGTAAGTGTGAAGGGTGTTGATTTTGGAATTGTGAAGCCGCCCGTCGGCACCGTGATGACGGGCGCGCTGTTGCCGGTGTTCGTAATGACGGCACACGAACTGCCGCCGCCGGAGTTCGTGTAGGCAACCATCTCATCGAAACTGATCGTGTGAAAATACGCATCGCTGTTCGTCTGCAAGTCATGCGAGCCGCAGATGCCTGCGTATGCCTGGATCGTCGAGCCGCTGCCCGGTTCGTACGCGGTCGAGGCATTGCGGTTACCGCCGCCGCAGCTTCCCACGTTACTGTTGAATGTATGATTACCGCCAAACTGATGTCCCATTTCGTGCGAGACATAGTCAACATAAAACGGATCGCCGATCGGATTCGGCAAGCCCGTTACCCCTTCGGCTTTGCTTCCAGCAACGCACACAACCCCTAAGCCCGCGACACCTCCGCCGCCCGTGCTGAACACATGGCCGATGTCGTAGTTCGCACTGCCGATGACAAGATCAATGTTCGATTGATTCTCGGAAAGCATTGCGAAGCCATCGTTGTTCGTGTAGGGATCGGTCGCACCATTCGTGTACACGAGGCTGCTATTGTTCGCTACCAGCGTCATGCGCACGGCGAGCTCGGTTTCGTAAATGCCGTTGACTCGATTCATTGCCGTAACGATAGCCGCTTGTCCAAGCGTCACCGTCCCGCCGTGAAACTGGGTGTACTCGCCCGTGGCAGCGCAGGCGAGCCGGTATGTTCGCAGTTGTGGTCCCGTCGGCGTCTGCGGACCCGTCGCCACAAGTTGTCGAAGTTCCTCAAGCCGTTGAGGAGAGGCGACGAGATTGCAGGCGATTTGCGGAGCGGTGAACTGGCGTCCTCGCACGAGTCCATTCCGAGCATAACATACGTAGTGAAACACGTCGCCTTGACTGTGCGGATCAATCAGGAAAGTCGCGCTCGGTGCGAAGACCATCGCATGAATTCCAGCAGGAGTCACGTCGAGGCGAATCGTTGCAACAGGATTATCAATCCCTTGGCCATGATAAGTGAGGATGTCGGGAAAACGCGCGGCGAGTGACGCTTCCATCATTGAATATCGGACGATGCCAAAGCGCTGGAAAGCCCCGTCGGGAGTAGGAATGCTGACGACGAGCGGCGAGGAGCCTGTAGCCCGTTCTATCGGGGCAGTGCGCAGCCAAGCTCGCATTGCGGCGAAGTCTAACGCTAGTGTTCGATGCGGGACGGGAAAGTCATACGCCCTCCCAACGGGAGCAAATTGCTCCTCGCGTACATCCGACCAGAGATGTTCTGTTTGTGACAACGCTTGTGTTGCGACGAAGAAAACCGCTGCCAAGATCCTGTTTCTTCGAACGGTGGTGAACATGAGCATTCTCCTTACTGCATGACATAGTAAACGATGATGCAAATCTTGCGTGAACAAAAATAGTTACAATCTTCAGAAGTTACAACGGGTTGTGATGTGGTCGAGCTGTGGACATTCAGTTGTTGTTATCACGTGTAGAGAGTTGAGTTTATTCGGAGCCTTCCGTAAATTACTTCCGGCACTTCACCGTGATGTTGATTTTCGTGACTTTCAGTTTATAGGTTTTCTATGGCAACAAAGTTATATGTCTCGAATAAGGACGAGTCGGCTCGTTTGTTCAAAAGTAATTTTCTCGAAATGTTCTCGCACGTCCATCCGAGCGTGCCGCTGATTATTTTCATTCCCGTGATGTCGTACTTCCTGTACCGCGCATCGGTCAACCCTGGGTTGAGCGGCGCAGGCATCGTCGGGCTGTTCTTCTTCGGATTGTTTTTTTGGACGTTGACCGAATACTTGATGCACCGCTTCGTGTTTCATTACGAGCCGACAAGCGAGTGGGGAAAGTATTTGCATTTCATGATGCACGGCGTTCACCACGACTATCCGAACGACTCGCTTCGGCTCGTGCTTCCTCCGGTCATCAGCATTCCTCTTGCGACGATGTTCTATTACTTGTTTTACGCCGTCATGGGTTCGACGATGGTAGCGCCGTTCTACGCGGGCTTCATTCTCGGCTACATGATTTACGATTCTTGGCATTATGCATCGCATCACTTCGCGCTCAAGAATGAACGGTGGCTCTGGCTGAAGCAGTACCACATGCTGCATCATTATCAAGACCCGCAAACGCGCTTCGGTGTCAGCTCGCCGCTGTGGGATTATGTCTTTGGAACGACGGCGAGTAAGGAAGAAAGGAAAACCGTCCAAGCCTGAGTTCACAGCGGTATTGTTGCGAACTTCCATCGGCGTACACATTGCCGATGATCGCCACGACCATGGAATCCCTTCAGTATTCTGGTACAGAACCAATCATTTGTTGAAAGAGAACAAAGGTACAACCATGAAATCCCGATTCATTCCAATTGCGTCACTTGCACTCCTCTGCTCGATTGTGGTTGCCGCGCCAAAGAAGTACGGCAAGAAAATAACGCTCAAGGAACCAACAAAAATCTCCGACATTCTCGCAAACCCGGAGCAGTACGCCGACAAGCGAGTTCTCGTCGAAGGAAGTGTCGTTGACGTGTGCAAAAATCGCGGCTGCTGGATACGGCTCTCGAGCGATAAAGAATTCGAAAGCATCCGCTTCAAAGTTGACGATGGGGTGATCGTGTTTCCGATGAGCGCTAAAGGAAAAACTGCGCTTGCCGAAGGCATTGTCTCGGTCAAGACCTACTCAAAAGAGGAATTGATCGAGCAGGGTGAGCATCACGCAAAGGAAGAAGGGAAGACCTTCGACCCAGCAACGGTCACGGGACCGAAAACGGTTGTCCAAATCAAGGGCGAAGGCGCGGTGATAAAGTAGCTCCCTTTCTGAAGTGGAGCGAAGGCGGGTTCAGGTTTCAAGGTTCAAGAGTGAGGGAAATGGAATGGGCTTGACGTGCATCGAAGGAACGGTAACGGGTCCGACTGGGAAGAAAACCTCCGTCAGTTTTCTTGTGGACAGCGGCGCGGCATACACACTCTTGAGCGAGCAACAATGGAAATCCATCGAGCTTACGCGGAACAGAAGCATGACGTTTACTCTTGCCGATGGTACGAAAGTCGTGCGCAACATTTCCGAGTGCTTCATTTCGTTGCCGCAAGGCGAGGGGCATACGCCCGTTATTCTCGGCATTGCAGGCGATGTACCGTTGCTTGGCGAAGTGACGTTAGAAATTCTCGGTCTCACGCTCAATCCATTCAACCGAACGCTTCAGCCGATGAACGCGATGTTGGCGTAGTGGTGAAAAACAAATTGTTTATGGGAAGCCGCGGAGTGATTGAAGAATACTCAGCGGCTTTTTCGCGTACCAGAAGCATAGGAAGTTGCAAGCTCCAAATTCCAGAGACATTCCCACTCTCACGAAGTGCAGAACACCTATGTTGAGGTTTGAAGAGTGGAATTTCTCTGAAGCTTGCAACTTGGGCTTTGGCACTCTTTCCAGCCACCAACACGTAGCTCACTATGGCGCAATTCAAATGGCGTAAATGGAACAACATTCTTCACCGCGACATCGGCTATACGGTTGTTGCGTTGACGTTGATCTACGGGATTTCGGGACTCGCGGTCAATCATATTGCCGATTGGAATCCGAATTACAAAATTGACAAAGAGCTGATAACGATTGCGCGCATCGAAACGACGGACAAAGACTCGATGGTCAGCGAAGCGCTCAAAAAACTCCAACTCGCCGAAGAACCGACGAACACCTTCCGCCCCGATCCTGAAACGCTGCAACTCTTCTTCGATAGCAAAACCTACTCGATTGACATGCCGACCGGGAACGTGCTCATCGAACACACACGCCCGCGCCGCGTGCTGTACGAAATGAATCAACTTCACCTCAACGCGCCGAAAGGGATATGGACCTTCATCGCAGATCTCTTCGCCCTCAGCCTCATCATGATGGCGATAACGGGAATGTTCATGCTCAAGGGTCCCACGGGAATTACGGGAAGAGGGAAGTGGTTCATCGCGGCAGGCACCCTCATTCCCGCTCTTTATTGGATCTATTGGCTGAACTTCTGAGCTGTAGAGCGGAATGCCCTGCGGCTCTGCAGAACATCTCGCTCCTTTCGCCGTACAACTTTCAGGAAAGTTTCCCCTCCGTTGTCAACGGATTCCTCTCAACGGTCATCTAATCAGTACGAACAATAGTATTCGGGGTTTTCATGGCGGTTGCCGATGTAGTCTCCGAATGGGACGACCAGAAGCTCATACAA
>CAYUFU010000015.1:35861-39093 GCA_964444145.1 uncultured Chitinophagales bacterium | reverse complement strand
TTTCATGGCGGTTGCCGATGTAGTCTCCGAATGGGACGACCAGAAGCTCATACAACATGCAAAGGACGGCGACCGTGATGCGTTTCGCATTGTGATGCAGCGGTATATGAAGCACGCGTACAACCTCGCTTACCGTTTTGTCGGGGACCATGACAGCGCCGAAGACGTCACGCAAGAAGCGTTTGTGAAAGTGTACGCTGCGCTTGCAAATTTTCGCGGTGAAGCCGAATTCAGCACGTGGCTGCATCGCATTGTGGTGAATATTGCATTGACAAAGAAGCGACTAAAGAAACAACACACTGAGCGGGAGGTGCGCTACGATGACGCAAGGGCGGTTGCAACGGACACGCATCACGAAGCGCTTGTGAGGAAGGAGCAGCACCTGCACATCGAGCGAGCGCTGCACGAGCTGCCCACACTGCAACGTGCGGTGGTTATCCTCCGCCACGTGAACGGACTCTCGACGAAACAAGTGAGCGACATCTTGCAATGCTCCGAAGGAACGGTGAAAGTACATTTGTTTCGCGGCCTGAAGAAAATGAAAGAACGGTTGGCATATCTACAATGATGGTATTTCACAACCACCGGAAGGGCACGAAGTGCCACTCAATGTTTTGCTGTGTGACTCTTTGCGTTCTTCGTAGTGAATCTTCTCCTCGTCTATGAGCAAACACTCGGAAATACAATATCTACTCTACGACTACGCAACGAATGCCTTAACCGACGCCGCTCGTTGGGAAGTCGAGCACCATCTTGCCGATTGCAACACCTGTGCAAAGGATTTCAAAGAACTCCAGGACGCGATGGCGCTTGTTCCTCAGCCAACAACTGTACCGAGCCAAGAGCGCGACGACATGTTTTGGACGCACCTTGCGATGAGTATCGAAAAGGAAATTCGACGGAAGAATCAGCCGAGGGTGAATCGGTTTGTGGCGATGGTCGAGCGTGTCCGATTGGTGTTCGCGCTGCGACCGGGTTACCAGTACGCGATCGGCGGTTCGCTTGCGACGATGCTACTGGCTCTGCTGTTGTTTCGATGGCAGCCAACGGAGCAACAACAGGTTGCCGACATTCTGCCCGTTCAAAACGATGCAGCGAGTATGGCTGCCGACTTCAATATGAACCAAGAACGCGTCCGGCAATACTTTCGGAACTCGCGGACACTGCTCGTCGGGTTGGCGAATGTGGCAATGGACGATGCTGCGAATTTCGACGTGAGCGAAGAGAAAATGAAAGCGCGTACGCTGATTCACGAGGCGCGTTTCGTGAAAACGCAGCCGCTCAACAATCGCACGGAGCGGCTTGTGAATAATTTGGAAAGAGTCCTTATCGAGCTTGCAAACCTCGACGAGTCGAATGACATTTCGAACCTCGAGATCATTCGCAGCGGGATTCATCAGGAAAATTTGCTGTTCAAGATCCGAATGGCGGAGGCGTCGTTCGATACGGCGCGGAGAGTTGCGGGGGAGAGAATCTATTAGGTTCGGGTTTGAGGTTTGGGGTTCAAGGTTCAGGGTCCAGGGTTCAGGTTCAGATTTCCATAGCATACGCCGAGGGCAACGCATTCGGAACAAAACAAAAGATTGTCTTTTGAGCCCTTTCAGGGTTCGCGTCTGTTCATGTTGCTATTGATCCGAGGGCTTCGCCCTCGGCTCTTCGGATTCATCCCCGTTGGGGATGAAGAGTCGGGAAAGCCGACGCCAACGGCGTCCAATATGAAGAAGTCGGGGCGAAGCCACGACTAAGAATCAAAACCTGAAATCTGAACCCCGAAAAGGTTCAAGAATATCAATTGCGTAACATCAGTGGCTGGCATTTTAAGTATGAGTGATGACAACGAATCAATTTCAACAACAGGTGAACTTATGATACGCGCATTTGTTTTGGTGACGATTCTCGCGGGCACGATGATGAGTCAAACCTTCATCGCACCGCGGGGCACGCAACTCTACCAACTTTCACCGCCACCGCTTGCGGAGCTGCCGCCACCCGGTGGCGACGATGAGAAAGACCCTGCGTACAAAACATACAAGGAGGGGTACGCGCTTATCCTCGATGAGAAGTGGACAGAGGCGATGAAGAAACTCGCTGAAGTCAAAACGAAAAACCCGAAGAGCGAATATCTCGACGATGCCGCGTACTGGAGCGCGTACGCACAAAAGCAGCTTGATGTAAAAAAGGGAATAGCGGCGTTCGAGTCGTTCCTTGGCGAGTATCCCGAAAGCAGCTATTACGACGATGCGCTTGCCGAGGCGACGGATGCGTTTACGATTGCAGTAACAGGCAACGCCAAAAATGTTCGAGTAAAAGCGCCGCGCCCCGGCGTGTATAGTTACAGCTTTGGCGAAACGGCGCGTGCAAGTGAGCGGGCGATGCGCCACGCGGAACGTGCGATGCGCCAAGCCGAACGCAGGCTCCGTCACCCCGGTGTCTTGGGCGGCTTTGATGAACGCGAAGAGGAGAAGAAGTTAGATAAGAAAACTCGTATGAAGCTCGCCGCGCTCCGCGCGCTCGCCGAATCGGAAAACGATGAGAAGGCGCTTACCGCGCTGAAGGAAGTTGCCCTAGACCGATCACAACCGCGCATTTTGCGTGTCGCGGCGGTGCAGTCGCTTGGTGATTTTCATCAGTTCGACGTTGTCCCGACGCTTGTCGAGATTGCGAAGGGGGACCCCGATGATGGCGTGCGCGAGTATGCAATCTACAGCATCGGCGACGCGTCGAAGGACAAGAGCAAAACTGTTGACCACTTGATCACGATTTTCAACTCGACGCCGAAGACCAAAGAAAGACAACTGGAATCCGTTCTCTACGTTATCGCAGATGTTGGCAACGATAAGGCTGTGGATTTTTTGGTGAAGGTGGCAAACACGCATGAGAACGATGATTTGGGGGGCGACGCGGTCTATTATCTGGGCAACATCGGGAATGAGAAGTCGCGGGCGGCGCTGTTGCGGATACTGAAGGAGAAGTGATTTCTGATTGATGGGTTCAAGGTTCATGGTTCAGGTGTGTTGGCGGCAGGTGGACTGATGCTGCGACGCTGACCACGACGCAGACCGCGTTCCAGCGGCGCAGTTCCGACTATGTCGGGATCGGACGTTGTGGTCCGTCTGCAGACCCCCAGAAAAAACTTGTCAAGAGTGAACTGTCAATCAAGCGGTGATGCCCCTTCGCTGCGCTCAGGGCTTGAGCGTTTAGGACGAAAAGAAATGTGCAACCAAGCGCGCGG
>CAYUFU010000015.1:0-35761 GCA_964444145.1 uncultured Chitinophagales bacterium | reverse complement strand
GACGAAGGAAAGCCTGCGCGCCAGAAAACCGACGTCTGGGTTTCATTCGACGATGCGGCGCTGTATATCGGGGGGCGGTTGTACGACAGCGCCCCGGATTCGATTGTGTCGAAGCTCGGCAGGCGTGACGCGTTCCTGAACGCCGATTTCTTTTACGTCGGCATTGACGCGTACAACGATAAGCGGAGCGGATTTTTTTTCATGACGTTTCCGAGCGGGACGATTGTGGACGGAACGATGTACAACGATTCGTGGGACGACAATTCGTGGGACGGCGTTTGGGAAAGCGCCGCGACGATTGATAACGAAGGCTGGAGCGTCGAGATGCGCATTCCGTATTCACAACTTCGTTTTCCGAAACAGGATGAGCATGTATGGGGAATAAATTTTGTGCGGCGGATTGAACGCTACAAAGAAGAGTCGCATTGGTCGCTCGTCAAAAGGGGCTCGGGCATTTGGGTGTCGGGCTTCGGCGAACTCCACGGCATCAAGAACATCACGCCGCCTGAACGGATCGAAGTGCTGCCGTACATCGCAGGCGGCTCCGAGGCGCTGCTCGATGAACCGGGTAATCCGTTCAGGAAGAAGGTGGACTTCTTCGGCAACGTGGGCGCTGATGTGAAGGTCGGACTCGGCAGCAATCTCACGGTGAATGCGACCATCAATCCCGATTTTGGACAAGTGGAAGTTGACCCTGCGGTCGTAAACCTTACGCAGTTCGAAACCTTCTTCGACGAGAAGCGGCCCTTCTTCATCGAGGGGAGCGACTATTTTCAATTCGGCTCTGGCGGCGCGAACAATACTTGGGGATTCAATTTCGGGAATCCTGGTTTCGTTTATAGTCGCCGCATCGGACGCTCGCCGCGCGGCAGCGTTCAGCATAGCGGGTTCTCCGACGTTCCGCGCAACACAACGATCCTCGGCGCAGCGAAAGTCACCGGGAAACTTTTCGACAACATCACGTTCGGCACGATGCACGCGCTCACTGAGAATGAGCATGCGCGTGTTGACGACAACGGCACGCGCTACAACGACGTCGTCGAGCCGTTTTCCTACTACGGCGTTGCACGTGCCCTCAAAGAATTCGACAACGGACGACATGCCATCGGCGGCATCGCGACGGCATCCATCCACAAGTTGAACGAGCCGTACCTGCTCGGCACCTTCAACCGGCGCTCCTGGAGCGGCGGCATTGACGGCTGGGTGCACCTCGACAGCGCGAAGGTGTGGGTCCTCACGGGGTGGCTTGCAGGCTCGCTAAACGAAGGCGACCCAGCCCGCATGATCGCATTGCAGCGAGCGCCGCTGCGCTATTATCAGCGTCCCGACCAAAATTACGTGAAGGTGGACAGCAGTGCGACCTCGCTCGCGGGGTACATGATGCGCTATGCGCTCAACAAGCAAAGCGGCAACTTCCGCATGAACGCGGCGTTCGGCATCGCATCGCCGGGATTTGAAGTCAACGATTTGGGATTTCAATTCTTCGCAGACAGAATCAACGGGCATGTTGTGCTCGGCTACAACTGGTATGAGCCGGATGGATTTTTTAGGCAGAAAGGTTTCAATCTCGCAACTGCGCGCAGCTATGACTTTGGCGGACGGCGAACGCATGAAGTCTTCGGGCTGTTCTCGAACGCGCAGTTCATGAACTATTGGGAAGCGAGCATGAAATGCTTTTTCAACCCTCAGTACGTCGACATTCGCAATACGCGCGGCGGTCCCGCGATGCTCACGACCAACGCATACGCGCTCTTTCTTGAAGGCAACACGAACGAAGGCAACGAAGTGTCGTTCGACCTCGAATTGGGCGGCGGGCGAAGTGAATCGGGCGGCTATCAGTTCGAGGTTTCGCCCGGCATCGAGTGGCGACCGGCGTCGGGATTGTACCTCCGGTTCTCGCCGGCACTCGTTCGCAACGTAACCATCGCGCAGTTCGTCACGAACATCGAGGACGCAACCGCAACCCATACCTACGGAACACGGCACGTCTTCGGCCGGCTCGACCAGCAAGAACTCTCGGCCGTGATGCGCATGAATTGGACGTTTACGCCAAGGTTGAGTTTGCAGGTCTTTATTCAGCCGCTCATTTCCGTCGGCACATACGACCAATTCAAAGAACTGAAACAACCGCTGACATACACCTTCAATCGCTACGGCGAAGGCGGGTCGTCAATTCAACGCAGCGTGGATGCGGACGGCAACACAGTGTACGACGTGACCACAAGCGCCAACACACAGTTCAGCTTCAGCAATCCCGACTTCAACTACAAATCGTTTCGCGGCAACGCGGTGCTGCGATGGGAGTATCTCCCCGGCTCGACACTCTTCTTTGCGTGGACGCATGGACGTCAGGACTTCCGCGACCCGGGCGATTTCGGATTCGGCAGAGACCTTGGCAACCTGTTTCGTAACGAACCAGAGAATGTCTTCCTCTTGAAGATTGCGTATTGGTTGACGCCGCAGACGTTGTGAGCGCAAAGAGCTTCACTGCCGTGGGCTTGAAGAAAGCGTTTGGAATTCAGGTCTGAGGCGAGGAAGTTCGTGTGAACCCCGACAGCCGTCTGCCAGAAAGTTTTTTTATGGGGCTTCAGACAGACTACAACGTCCGAAGTGTGTACCATGCCGCAAGAAAGCAGTCTGCGTCGTGGTGAGAGCAGCGGCATCCGCGCACGTGCCGCCGGCGCGCTCGCACGGCGAACGCTGTTGCTGACCCTTTTCCGAGTTTCACATACGACAAGAGTCATCTGTCCCGCGCAGCGGGACTCACAAAATGAAATTCCACAGAGGAGGAAACTATGAACACAAACAAAATCCTGTTGCTCGTCACCATCATGCTGCCCCTTGCCTCAACAGCATCGGCATGCAGCCACCGTCCCGCCGATGATGGTCTGCGCGAACCGAGCCGCCTCATCGTTCTCGCCGGCGACAAAGACCGCGGTTGGCTTGGCGTCGGCATCGAAGAAGTAACGCGCAAACTTGTCCGACGCGAAGAGCTGAAAGTACACGAAGGCGTGTACGTCACCAGCGTTCAGGACGACAGCCCTGCCGACATCGCAGGCATCAAGCGCGGCGACGTCATCGTCGAATACGACGGACGCAACGTGTACGACGAAAAGGATTTGCTCGATGAAGTGCGCCGCACCAAACCTGGAACGGAGGTAGTGATAGTCATAGACAGAAAGGGCGAGCGGAAGAACGTGAAGGCGATAATCGAGCGCTACAAAACACCGCGAGCTTATTCGTTCCACGTCCCCTCTCCGCCGCGCGTCCCCGGTGTGCCGCGGGGCTTCATGAACAAGCGCGCCAGCATATACGGCTTGACACTGGAGGAATTGAACAAACAGCTTGGCGAATACTTCGGCGCGCCGAACGGCCGAGGCCTGCTCGTCAAAAGCGTCGAGAAAGAAAGCGAAGGCGAAAAAGCAGGCTTCAAGGCAGGCGATGTGATAACGAACGTTGGGAACGAACCCATTCGCGACATTGACGACTTCCGCGACGCACTTGAAGGATACAAACGCGGCGAAAAGGTGAGCGTCGAAATCCTTCGCAAGGGCACAGTGCAAAAACTTCAGTTGACGATGGGCGACGAGAACGACATCAGCGCGCGGTTCAATCTCCACATCGCGCCCAACGACGATGACATCATCATTGACCTCGACGCTGACGGCGGGCGACACCATTTTCGATTCGACTCAGACATCATGAAGCGCGAGGCGGAGAAGCTCAAACGCGAATTGGAACACCTGAAAGACGATCTCCATGACAGGGCTATCGAACTTCGCAACGACATCAAACGAACGATCGAACGCGTGCACCGATACGTAACCGTTTGATCGAGTTCCATTCTCGCACATGAAGCCGATTCCCTGTGGGTTCGGCTTTTTTTTCTGTTGACAGTTGATTGCCGTCCGATAATCCTTTAGAATATGGTGCGTTCGTTCACATAAGGAATCCGCACATGAAACGACTGATGATGGTGGCGTTGTTCATACTTCTCGTCGAGCCGAGGAGCCTTGAGGCACAAAGCCCATCAACGTGGAGCGTCGTTCAGCAGCGCGTTCTCGATCGGTACTGCATCAGTTGTCACGCGATCGGCGGCTATCCGCCGGCCGTCCAAACGGGATTGATACTCACAGCAGACTCTGCTTACCGCAAACTCATCAACGTTGTTCCGTACAACACCGCGGCGCGTGCCGATACGCTTGTCCGCGTTTCAACCATCGGCGGCTTACCCGGCCTTGCGAAGAGCTATTTCTGGCACAAAGTGAACGCGCCGAACCTGCCGAATCTCCCCTCGGGCTACGGCTCCATCATGCCGCTGGGCCTTCCGTTCTTGACTATGGGTGAGTTGGCGTTCATCAATCGTTGGATCAGCGGCGGGGCACCGGAGACCGGCGTCGTGGCGGGCGCCGATACGAATCTCTTCAACGACACGACCCGCTACATCGCGACATTTGAACCGCTGCCGATTCCCACACAGGGATTTCAGCTTCACCTCGGTCCATTCAATGTCTGGCCGTCGGCAATCAACGATCGAGAGTTCTTGTACTACATGCCCTACGCGACAACGCGCAATACCTACGTCAATAGGTATCAGATTCGTTACCGCGCCGGAAGCCACCACATGATCGTGTACAACTATCCGACGGGCACAGCGGGCGGTTTGACGCCGCATGTCTATCGCGACATCCGCGATTCGCTCGGCACGATCAATCCCATCACGCTGCTTCAACTGGGGAATCTTTTTCCGAATCGGTTCTTCGTCGGAACACAAACGCCGGAGATTGACTACTCTTTCCCGCCCGGGGTTGCGTTGCAAATGCCGCCCGGCACCGGCTTCGATTTGAATGTGCACTCGGTGAACCGTACCTCAGCGGGTCGCCCTGGGGAAGTGTATGTCAACATCCATACGGTAGATTCCGCGGCAGTCGTGCACAAAGCGACAGCGCGAAATTTTCAGAACCCCGATATTTTTCTCCCGCCGTTCCAGACGACAACCATCAGTCGGTCGTTTCGCTTCTCGCAGAATACGAACATCATTCAGATGTGGGCGCACGCGCATCAACGCATGATTGAATTCAGTGTCTTCGGCGCCGGCGGCGCCCACAACGGGCGGCTGTTGTATTACACGAACGATTGGGAACACCCCGCTCTGCTTTCCCTCCGAACCCCGCTTCGCTTTCTTGCCGGCGATAGCATTCGCATGGTGACGACATGGCACAATCCAACCTCACAGCCGATTCGGGGCGGCATTCTCAGCACCGATGAAATGCAGTTTCTCTTTTACATCGCCTACAACGATTCGCCAAGCGAGATTCGCGAGCGTGAGTCTGACGTTCCTCCGTCGTTTTCTCTCGAGCAGAATTACCCGAACCCGTTCAACCCTTCCACGCGCATCGCCTTCTCGGTTCAACAGTCAGGATTTACATCGCTCACAATCCATGATGTGTTGGGGAGAGAAGTCGCAACGCTGGTGAGCGAAGAGGTAAAGCCGGGCTCCTACGAAACGACATTTGATGCGAGTGGGTTGGCGAGCGGTGTGTACTACTACAAGTTGACCGTGGGTTCGTTTACGCAGACAAAACGAATGCTGTTGATACGGTGAAGTGACGGTGAGTGGTGGCGCGAGCTACGGCACTCGCAGCACTTTTGCGCCGCGAATTTTTCTCTCTTTCAATTCCAGCAGTGCGGCGTTTGCTTCTGCAAGGGGAAACTCCTGCACTTCGGGCTTGAGTGGAATTGCAGCGGCAAGCAGGAGAACGTCAGCCACGTCGCGGCGGCTCACATTTGCCACGCTCTTTATTTCCTTTTCCATCCAAAGATGTTCTGCGTAGTTCAGCCGCAGCAGCGCTGATTTGTCCGTTTCTTCCTTTCGTATCGCGTTGATCACGAAGCGCCCGCCGGGTGCGAGGTTGTGCAGCCCAGCAACGATCGGGTTCCATGTCGGCGTGGTGTCAATGATCGCGTCGAGCAGTTCGGGTGTACGCTCCTCCGTTCCGCCCGTCCAAGCGGCGCCGAGTTCGTGGGCAAACGCACGCTCCTTCTCGCTGCGCGCAAAAACAAATACCTCCGTGCGCGGGAACTTGTGTTTCACCATCTTCAACACGAGATGAGCAGATGCGCCGAAGCCCGTCAGTCCGAGCCGCTGTCCATCGCCAATGTTCGCGAGCCGCAACGAGCGATATCCAATTGCTCCGGCGCAAAGCAACGGTGCAGCTTCAACATCCGAGAAACCGTGTGGAATGGGAAACGCAGAATCCTCGCGGACGGTCATGTATTCCGCATACCCGCCGTTCGCATCGCGACCGGTTGCTTTGAAAGCAGAGCAGAGGTTTTCGTTCCCCTCCAGACACATCCTGCACGCGCCGCACGTGGAAAAAATCCATGCCACGCCGACTCTCTCTCCGATGTGAAATCGCGTGGCGTCAGCTCCCAACGCTTCGACGCGCCCAACCACTTGGTGACCCAAGATGATGGGAAGGAATGCCGGTGGTGTGCGTCCCTCAAGTTCGTCAAGCTCGGTGTGGCAGACGCCGCAGGCTGAAATCCTCAAGAGGACTTCATTCGCTGCAGGAGATGGAATCGGCAGGTTGGTGAAATGAAGAGGATGTCGGTCATTGAGGAGATCAGTGAGCCGAGGAAGAAGCATCGCTTTCATATTGATCACTCAAGCGAGAGGGCATCTCCCGTGCTTCTGGAATTACTTTCGCAGTGATTTCAAATACGCGGCGATATCTGCGGCATCTTGCCACGATAGTTTGAACGTCGGCATCGGTGCTCGTAAAGGCTTCCCTTCGCGGCCAATTCCCGTCGTCAACAGCGTGATGAGCTGTTCGTCGGTGTATTGCGGGAGGCCCGCGATGCGCGGGGCGAATTCCGCCCACACGGTGAGTTGGTTTGGCTTCGCAAACGGAATGGGTGCACCGTCCAACAACCGCGAGGCAATCAACTCTCCCCGTTCGTTGCGAGGCGAGTGGCACTGCACGCATAGGGCAACATTGTTCACCAAATACCCTCCGCGTTCCTTGCTGACAAGCCGTTGGGGTTGCGATGAGAGGGTTTGCGATGTTGCCGTCCCGATCATTATGACCGTCACCATAACCATGATTTTCATGTATCAGAATTCCTTTTTGTTCGAGAGTAATAGGTGGATTTCATCGTAGGTTAACCGAGTTCCTCGTGCAATTCGTCGCGAACGAAGATAAGAATCGCGGTCTGTGGAACAACGAGATACTTTTTCTCCTCGAACTCCACTTCGATCGCCTGGTCGCGTAGAAACAGCGCGTAGTCCCCCTCTTTAACTTGCAGGGGAATGTAGCGTGCCGGGTCTTTTGGCTTCGCCCACGGCTCGTCATCGGTGTAGTTCGGATTCGGAATAGCGTAGCCCGGCCCGACTTTGACGACGCGGCCTGTTGCGACCTTTTCTTTCTCACGAACGGTGTCAGGGAGATACAATCCTGCTTTCGTTTTGTCCTGCCCGGTTTCGAGTTCGAGCAGTACTCGATCACCAACAACAATTATTTCTTTACGCAATTGAATCGGCATTCTTTTGTTACTCGCAATTGTTTTCGCTGCCGAGAAAAAAATACTAAAATCGCCCCGCATCGTCAAACAGGCTTGCTTTTGAGATACGGCTATCACATATTTTTTCAGCCATGTTATGTAAGTACAGTCCGACGACGCAGCGCGCGTGGAGGGTAACGCGCCTTTCATTTCCTGGGCTCCGCGCAGAGGAATCGGTTGCAGGGGAGAGTTTTCCTGACGACAAGGATGTGTTCTGAAATCATCAATCAGAAAACCACAATTCGGTGAGGCATGTCGTACATTCGTTCCAAAGATGCGGTAATCTACTACGAAGAGCATGGTGCAGGAGAAACACTCATTCTGCTGCCGGGACTTCTCGGCACGATTGAAAGCAACTGGCGACGCTTCATTCCAGCGTTTGCCGAACACTTTCATGTTGTGGCAATAGATTTGCGCGGTCATGGACGCACCAACAATCCTTCGGGGCAACTTCGAATGCACCAGCTCATCATGGATCTGTTCACGGTCTATGAATCGCTGCAGATTGACAAAGCGCGCATTTGCGGTTACAGTCTCGGCGGCTATCTTGGGCTTGCCTTCGGCGTGCAAAACCCCGGCACTGTGCAATCGCTGATGATGCATGGAACGAAATTCTTCTGGGACGACGCGGCGGTTCAGTTCTTGCTTCCGAAACTCGATGCGGACAAAATTGTTGCACATGCTCCGCACTACGCAGAACAACTTCAGCGCGACCACGCGCACGCGAACGGTTTGACGGGCTGGCGCACGCTTCTTCGCTCTGCGTCCGAGTTCGTGAAGACGATGCCTACCGAGGGGCTGACGCAAACTGCGCTCGGACTTGCCGATTTCCCTGTGCTCGTTTCCGCAGGCGACCAGGACGACTTAGTGTCGAGGAACGAACTCGAGCGCCTTGCGAACGCATGCCAGTACGGGATGCCGCATATTTTTCCCAACACGCCGCACCCAATGCACAAGGTTGACAAACAATCTTTTCTCGATATTGCCTACTCGTTTTTCCACGTGACAAACCGTGAGGTGGTTCAAGTTGTGAGTTGATTCTTTCCCGGGAGGTTTCAATCTTTGTGGTGAATTCATTTGGGAGACCACACCATGGAGAAACTCTCTCGCAGAACCTTTGGCAAGTATCTTCTTGCCGCAACCACCCTTCCGCTCAACAGCAGCGGTGGGTCATCACCTCATCCCCACGCTCCTTCGGCGGCAAGCCAACCAATCCCAGACATGATTGCCGGGTACGCCTTGACTGCCGACGAGAAACGTCTCGCCGAACACTTTCTCGCAACACATGAGAAAAACATGGCGAGTCTTCGCGCGCGAGACTTGCCGAACGCTCTTGCGCCTGCACTGCTCTTCGCATGTCCAACAATGGGGGAGACGGGAGATGCGAAGCAATGATTGCCGAAGAAGTTCTCCTCTCGCCCGTTGCTGAACTCGCCAAGCTCCTGAAGAAGAGAAAACTCACATCAGCCCACCTTACGGAAGGCTATCTCGCTCGTATCGAAAAACTCTCGCCGAAGTTGAACGCCTTCGTCACCGTCACACAAGAGCTTGCGCTCGAGCAAGCAGCACGAGCGGATCGTGAAATCAGCAGCGGCTTGTATCGTGGTCCACTCCACGGCATTCCGTATGCAGCGAAAGACCTGTTTGCGGTGAAGGGATACCCAACCACATGGGGCGCCCGACCATATGGCAAACAGATCATTGACGAGGATGCAACAGTTATCAAGTGGCTGCGCGACGCTGGCGCCGTTCTCCTCGGCAAGGCGGCGATGAGCGAGCTTGCGGGCGGTCCACCGATCGCAACGGCAACGGGTGCGTGTAGAACCCCGTGGGACCTTACGCGATGGTCTGGCGGCTCGTCCAGCGGCTCAGGCGCGGCGGTGGCGGCGGGACTCTGCGCGTTCGCGATCGGGACAGAGACATGGGGCTCGATTATGACGCCCGCGTCATTCTGCGGCATCACGGGACTGCGCCCCACGTTCGGCCGCATTTCGCGCACCGGCGCAATGGCGCTTTCTTGGACGATGGACAAAATCGGTCCAATGTGTCGCACTGCCGCTGATTGTGCAATCCTGTTTTCCGTGCTTCATGGACACGATGCTGCAGATGCGTCGAGCGTGAATGCGCCGTTCAAATTCTCCCCGAGCAAAGCCCGCGAGCATAGCGCGCATCTTCGCATCGGATTTGTAAGAGAGGATTATGAAAAGTGGGGCGAGCCCGATGTTGCAGCGGCGTTTGCGCAAGCGTTGGCGATTTTCAAATCGCTCGACCTTCACCCAGAAGAAATCAAACTCCCCGATCATCCGTATGAATCGGTTGCCGCAACAATCATCGCTGCAGAAGAAGCGTCTGCATTCGAGCCGCTGGTGTGCGCTGGAAACATTTCAGGTATCATTGATCCGGATCGGCGAGGCGAGTTGCTTGGTGCGCAGCTCATCACTGCAGTGGACTATTTGCGCTGCCAACGTATCCGCACGGAAATCTGTCGCGATATTGCCGCGATCTTTTCACGGTATGATGTTATCTTAGGCTCAACGACGCTGCAGACTGCCCCGCCGATTGACGCCGATTTCAGCGCTATTTTTGCCGGCGGTAACACGATTGAAGCGGCAGAGAACCTCGTGGGGTTGCCGGCGATTTCGGTTCCCTGCGGATTCAGCAAGAAGAAGCTGCCGATTGGATTGAAGATCATCGGCAAGCCGTTCGATGAGACGAAGATCTTGGAATTGGCTCATGTGTACCAATCGCTCACCGACTGGCACGCGAAGAGGCCGCGGCTCTGAGCGTTACTTCCTGATGTTGAGGCAGGCGAGAAGCGTCCCCTGATCAAGTTGCGCGACAGCGGAGCAGAGTGTACTATTGTTTTGCCACAAGACCACGGTGTAACCCCGTGGGTCGGTCGCGACATACGGCTCGCCCCTGCGTAGCTGGTCTTGAATCTCTTGCGAGAGATGGAGCGGATTTCCTTTCTGAACAGTTTCCCAGCACGCTTCGTACACGTACACAAGATCGCTGTCATGATGATTGAACACTACGTGCGCGAGTGTCTTACCAGCAAACTCGTTCAGCACGCCGCCGACCGGCGTGCACCCGTTCATCGTCGGAACAAATGCTGGGAACTCTGTCTTACCGGAAAAGAATTGTTGTATTTCGTCTGCGTTGGTGGAGCGGAATTGCGGCTCGATTTCTTTGCGGGAAAGCGCTGCGTAGTTCAACAGTGATTGTTTCACGACATCATTGGCGGGAAGCATTGACGCCTCAACGACGTTCGTCCGCTTGCCGTTATTGACGAGGAAGATGATGGCGGCGCAAGCAACGGCGAAGCCAATTGCTGGACGGAAGTAGATCGAGTCGAGAAGACCGGAGAACCAACTTCGCGACACATTTGGTCCAGTCTCGAGCTGTGCAGCGATGTTCTGCAGGACATGCCCGGGTGCATGTACTCTCTTACACCGAGTTCGAATGAGGTTTCGTGTGGCGGATTCGATGGAGAACCGGGTTTTACATTCCGGGCATATGGCAAGATGCGATTCGAGTTCCTGCTGCTCCTCGGTTGTCAATGCCTCATCTACTGCAGCAGTAATCTGTTCCTGAAACTTATTGCACTTCACGTCCTCTTACCAAGCTGTTAGCAAAACACCAAATAGATACTTTTAAGAATTATTCTTTTTCGACGTAGCCACGACGCTTTGCATAGTCCAACAATTTTGCGCGCAGCAATTTCCTTCCCCGATGCAGTCGTGAGCGCACTGTCCCGATGGGGCACTCGAGAAATTCCGCAACCTCCTCGTAGGTTAGCTCCTCGATGTCGCAGAGGATTACCACCGTTCGAAAATCGTCGGGCAGCTCGGCGACGGCGCGGGCAACGTCGTCGTCCATCAGCGTACTACCGATTGCCTCTTGAAGCTCTACCGACTCGACTGTGCTTTCTCCGTAGAGAGAATTCTCGCCTTCGTCGTACTCGATTGTATCGGGAGTTTTCTTGTCCTTCCGATACCGATTGATGTACGCGTTTTTCATAATTCTGAACAACCACGCGCGGATATTCGTTCCCTTTTCATAGCTGTCCCAAAAACGGAACGCTTTGAGCAATGTCTCCTGTAATAAGTCTTCGGCGTCGGCGCTGTTGAATGTGGTGCGCAAAGCGTAGTTATACAGCAAGTCCGCGTGCGGCATTGCCTCCGCTTGAAACTCGCGTTGCTTTTGTGTGCTTCGTGGTGACATCAGGAGGTTAAACATTTGGCAATTTCCCCAAGCCAAAGTACGAGAATGAGCAGCGAGATTCAAGACCGAGCCAGACAAATGGAGCAGTAGCAAAAACCTGAAAATCGGATCTGCAAAAAAAACTCCTTGCTACTTCCGCCAAGAAGATTTACTTTTGTTGGAGTCAATTTCTCCCCTCGCCGCCAAATCGAGCGTTACACAACAAATCCCATAGGGTACCCATGAAATACATGTACATCGTAGTTCTATCACTATTGCTTTGCACAGCGGCTGGGTTCGGCCAGATCGCACAAGGACCAGCAAGCGGCTCCGTTGCGAGCGGCGTTATTCAGAACACGGACAACTTTGAATCGTTGGATGGACCGGGTATCAATGAGCCCCTGCACGTTCACCGACATCCGCCCTTCAATGAAGCACCGATGCCGCCGAACATGCCTGCACCAACTGCACCCGAAGGCTCGAACGTGTTTCATGACCCCTCGGTGAATCCGCATGCACCCGACAGCCCGCCCCCGATTACGCTGGCGAGTTTTCAAGGCAACAATCAAACAAGCGGCTTTCCTCCCGACCCGATTATTGCAGTCGGTCCGAATCACATTATGCATCTTGTGAACAGCTCGTTTCGCATCAGCACGAAATCGGGGACGACGCTGAAAACCATCAGCGCGAACGCATGGTTTCAAAGCACGCTCCCGAATTCAGGTCCGTTCGATCCAAAAGTCTTTTTTGATTTTCACGCGAATCGCTGGGTGATGGTGTGGGACAATCAGAACGACGCGACGCAGACTGCCTATTTTCTCGTTTCCGTGTCTGACGATGACAACCCTCTTGGAGTGTGGTTCAATTGGGCATTGCCCTCCAACGTGTACGGCTCTACACCAAGCGGCACGTGGCAAGACTATCAGGGCGCCGGGTATGATCGCGACGCATACTACATCACGGGGAGGCATTTCGGATTCGTCAGCGGATACTTCGGCAACGCGGTGCGCATAATGCCCAAGGCGCAATTCCTCGGCGGCACGCCGGGTGCGATTACGTGGTGGGATTTTTGGGCGCTGCGCGACGCAAACGGTGTTGATGTGGACGGAATACGACCGGCGATCGTGTTGTCTGCACCGAATGAATATTACCTTGCAGGTCCTCCGAGCCTCAGTGGTGGGTCGTACTTTGCGCTTTTCAGAATCACCAATCCGCTTGGCACGCCGGCCATTTCCTGCGTCACTGTTCCCGCAACCGCGTGGAGCAACGCGCCTGCCGCAGGACAGCCGAACGGCGTTCAGCCATTTGAATCGGGTGGTTCGCGCGTTCGTCACGAGCCGATCTATCGCGACAGCTCGCTCTGGATGGCACACTCGGTCGGCGACGCGGGATTCTCCAACGTCCGCTATGTGCGCATCAACGTTCCGACGAACACAACGATCGAGGATGTTTCATTCGGAGCGCCGGGCTATTATCATTTCTATCCTGCTCTGGCAGTGGACAAAGACAACAACCTCGGGATTACATTCACCCGATCGAGCTTTTCCGAATTTGCGGGAGCCTACTACACGTGGCGCTTTGCGTCGGACCCTCTCGGTACGTTGCGGCCGACAGAGTTGATGCGAGCCGGCGCAAGCACGTACGTTGTGACCGGCGGTGACGGCCGCAATCGGTGGGGCGATTACATGGGCGCCGCACTTGACCCAGCCGACCGCAATGCACTATGGTTCTTGACCGAGTATGTCGCAGCGACGAACACGTTCGGTGTTTGGGTTCATGGAATTCGCTTGGCGCCCTACACCGGCGCTCGCGTTGCCTCAACGGTTGCCACTCGAGATTTCGGACGCGTCGAGGTTGGACTCTCGAGTGATTCGATGGAGATCAAAATCAACAACATCGGGTCGAGCACGCTGACGATATCGAGCATTACAAAAAGCAACGCGGCGATGAATTTGTTCTCTCTTCCCTCGTTCCCGGTCAACCTCGCAACATTCGACTCGCTGAAGTTCAGAGTCTTCTTCCGTCCTTCGGCCCATGGCGTCGTGACCGACACGATCCGCATTGCAAGCAATGACGCAGGAACGCCGACCTTCCGCATCCCCATCCAGGGCAAGGGGGTTGTCATCGGTAGAGCCGCAGTAGGAACCTTGTACGGCGCATCCGGAGCGCCGGATACAAGCAGACTGTACAGGATCAATGTCAATACCGGCGCCGCCACGCGCATCGGCGAGACCGGCGTGACGGAAATCCAAAGTCTGTCCATTCATCCGACGACGCAAGAGTTGTACGGCATCGTGACCACGAGTACGTCATCGCAATTGTACCGCGTGAGTGCGGCGGGCGGGGACGCACTTCCTGCGCGAAGTATCCCGCTCGGCAATATTCGTGCTATTGCCTTCGCGAGTGATGGCACGCTCTGGGGCGGCAACAACTCCGGGAGATTGTATCGTATTAACATCACGACGGGCGATACGACATTCATCGGTGCACATGCGAGCACACTCGTGTACGCGTCCTTCTCGGTCAACCCGATCACCGGCAAGCTGTGGGCATCCGTCCGTCCGCCGATTGTGAACCGCGACCAAATCTATACCGTCAATACAACGAGTGGGGCTGCAACTCTCGTCGGTGTTACCGGCGGAAACAATATTACCCCCGCCATTGCATTTGACGGACGCGGAAGGTTGTACGGATTGAAAGGCACGGCAACACAAATTGACACGCTGATTGTCATTGATACCACCACCGCCTTCGGGACGCGCATCGGTCCGATGGGCTTTGCCGGAATCCAAGCAATGGCGATGCGCAGCGATTCGGTCACGAGCGTGCGCGAAGTAGCGGCAGAAGTTCCTGCAACCTTTTCGCTGGAACAAAACTACCCGAACCCCTTCAACCCCGAAACAAAAATCCGTTTCACTATTCCATCGAGAGCGGAAGGGTATGTCTCGTTACGCATCTATGACATGCTCGGTCGTGAAGTCGCAACGCTCGTAGACGAGCAATTGAAAGCCGGAACATTCGAAGCGGCATTCGATGCGACACATCTTGCAACTGGAACATATCTCTACAGATTACGCGCCGGCGCATTCACAGAAACGAAAAAAATGATTCTGCTCCGCTGATGGCGAGTACATACGCGAATAATCAATGGTGAGTCATTTGACTCACCATTTTTTTTGTTCGGTACGCTCGCTCGACTGCATCGCACCGTCTAACCACCTCTTCCATGTTCCTTCCAAAAAAATGCCGCGATCGCGGGATTTACTTGCGCTCTTCGACGCGGTAGATTACATGTAGAGCATTGATGCTGTGTCCGGGATACCCCAACGAATTCCACTCGCAGGCGCGATGGGTGCCACGAGACGAAGGAGGTGGGAGCCGAACGCACAAGCTCTTTGCGACGATAATGAATTCCTGATAGGTGCCCGATCCTCGATTCGGCAAGCTTCTGTCAACCCTCGTCTTGACCTGATGTTGCCAACTACTCCTGGCAGGATCGGGCACTGCTTAATATGAACCATGAATGTGTTGTTGGTCTTGACTCCGGACTGTTGTTCGTCGTAGTGCGAGGCTAAAGCGCAATCCGGTAGACCGCGAACTCCGCCCCCGTTGCTTCTCCTGTCCGCCCTTCCTATTTTATCCCCGCAGAACATTCACCCCTTGCAAATCGGAAAGGACCGGACATGAACGTACTCCCCAAATTACTTGTCGGCGTCATCCTTCTGCTCGCAAGTTGCGCACAACAACAACAGGAACCGAAAGAAATGGAATTGCCACTGAAAGCCAAACTCAAACGCTTTGCACCTACAGACATCACGGCAGATGTAGCGAAGCTTTCCGCAGGCGATCGGCAGGCACTGGGGAAGCTCATCCACGCAGCGCGCATGATGGACGAGATTTATCTACGACAAGTCTGGTCGGGCAACGCCGCGCTGAAAGAACAGCTTAGTGCAGATACCTCACCTGCCGGCAGCGAAGTTTTTCAGATGTTCATGCTCAACAAAAGTCCGTGGAGCGCGCTCGATCATGACTCGGCCTTCGTTCCCGGCGTCCCTAAGCGGCCACCAGGCGCGAACTACTATCCCGAAGACATGACGAAGGAAGAATTCCATAATTGGCTTGCGACACTCTCAGCGGCAGATCAGGAAAAGGCGAAGGGATTTTTCTATACCGTACGCCGAGGCACAGAGAGGAAATTGATGCTTGTTCCATTCAGTGATGAGTACAAGCAATGGCTCGAGCCGGCCGCGAGGTTGCTGCGCGAAGCCGCTGAGTTAACAGAACACCCTTCGCTCAAAGATTACCTCACCAAGCGTGCCGACGCGTTCTTGAGCAACGATTATTACGCAAGTGACGTCGCTTGGATGGAGCTGGACGCGCCAATCGAGCCGACGATCGGTCCGTATGAAGTCTATATGGATGAGCTGTTCAATTACAAGGCGGCGTTTGAAGCGTTCATTACGCTGCGCAACGATGAAGAGACAAAAAAGCTCGATAAATTCAGCGGTTTACTGCAAGAGATCGAGGACAATCTTCCCATCGCAAAGAACTATCGCAATCCGAAACTGGGCACGCTCGCGCCGATTCGCGTCGTTGATGTTGTGGTGAACGGCGGCGAAGCGAACAAGGGGGTACAAACCGCCGCGTTCAATCTGCCGAACGACGAACGGGTGATCCGCGAAAAAGGAAGCAAGCGCGTGATGTTGAAGAACGTACAGGAAGCAAAATTCAAACACGTGCTGACGCCGATTTCCAAGATTGCCATCGCTCCCGACGAGCAACACCTGATTGCGTTCGAGCCGTTTTTTACCCACATTCTCGCGCACGAGTTGATGCACGGACTCGGTCCACATACGATTCGTGTCGCCGGGAAACCAACAACGGTGCGCCAGGCGCTGAAGGAACTCTCCTCTCCGTTCGAAGAAGCGAAAGCGGACATCAGCGGCTTGTGGATGCTGCAGTACTTGATTGACAAAGGAGTGGTTGCAAAAGACATGGAACGGCACATGTACGTCACATTTCTCGCAAGCGCATTTCGGTCCGTTCGCTTCGGCAGTAACGAGGCGCACGGCAAGGGGATGGCACTGCAATTTAATTATCTGACCGATGAGAACGCGTTCGAGTTCGACGCGACGAGCGGAAGGTTCAGTGTCAACTTCGACAGAATCAAGCCTGCCGTTGCGAAGCTCACGACCGAAATCATGACCATTCAGGCGGAGGGCAGCTATGCGAAGGCGAAAGCAATGCTCGACACATACGGTGTGCTTCGTCCTGAAATGAAATCAGTACTCGAAAAGATGAAGGATGTGCCGACCGATATTGCGCCTCGGTTTACGCTGGCAACTCAATTCTGAGCAAAGTCAAGAATCCCGGCGGACCTGCGAGCCACAGAAAATGGGGGTGGGGTTCGAAGCCTCGGGTTTCGATGGTTTGGTTATGGTATCGAATCGCAACAATCACGCCTCAACAGTGTGACCGATTGAGTCCTGAATATCGTTGCGGAATCATATTCACCTCCAGAAAAAACTTCCATGCAATACGTCGTGTTGTTCGTTTTATGCCTGCCGCTGGTTTCACAAGCGAAGGGCGGAGCCTCAACTCTCCACTCCCTCGCCCGGGAATTCTTTGCCTGGCGCGCAATGCAGCAGCCCGCGACCAACGATGACGTCAATCGCGTCGAGCGTCCCGATGGCTGGACGCCTGATTGGTCCCCTACCGCGTTGAAGGCATACGACGCAATGCAAAAGGAGTTCATGAAGCGACTGAACGCCTTGAAGCATGACGGCTGGACCGTTGCGGACAGCGTTGATTTCTTGTTGCTCCGCTCCGCTCTTGCCCGTGTTGATTGGGAGCTCAACATCACGAAACAGCCTCGCTGCAATCCTCATTTTTACACACAGCAAACACTTGGCGCTGTGTACGAGTTGCTACTTCAACCGCCGCCGTTTTCGGAGCATCGTGCCCGCAATATTGTTCTTCGGCTTGAATCCATTCCGCGCACGTTGCAGCACGCCCGCTCAAACCTGACGGAACCTATCGCCCCATTTGCCCAACGCGCATGGGAAGACCTAGCTAACGTGAAAGAGCAACTTCAAAAGTTTTCAGAAGGACTCGCCCCCTTGCTTCCGCAGTCATTAGCGGCGCGGTGTATTACTGCGACGCGGAGGGCAGCCGATGAACTTGTCGCGTACCGCGACTGGCTGAAGCGGCATCGCGATTCGATGAAGAATCAGTTTGCGATCGGCGCCACGACATACGATTGGTTCTTGAAATTCGTTGCACTCAACCCGTACACGAGTGAAGAGTTGCTGCGTATGGGACAACTCGAGTGGGAGCGATCGGTAGCGTTCGAGCAGTACGAAGCGCTGCGCAATGCGGGACTTCCGCCCCTTGAGATTTTTCCGACTGCCGCTGCTCAAATTGAGCAGGAGAGAAGGGATGAGCAAGCGATTCGGGATTTTCTCGTAGCGAAAGAAATTCTCGATGTGCCCTTATGGATGGGGCATTACTCGAATGTGCGTATGCCCGCGTATCTCGAGCCGCTGCGGTGGCTGGGCGTTTCCTGTGACCACACGTCGCCATTGCGGCGCGGCGAGAATGGGATCAGCTACATACTGGATCCGTCGCCTAACCTATCATTCTTCCGACTCTCAACGGCACAAGACCCGCGGCCGATTATCGTCCACGAAGGGGTGCCGGGGCATTTCTTCCAACTCACATACTCGTGGGCTAACCCGGACACCATTCGTCAGCATTTTTTCGACTCGGGTCCCATCGAGGGAATCGGTTTCTACGCGGAAGAAATGATGCTGCAACACGGTTTGTTCGACAACAAGCCGCGGACGCGCGAGATCATTTACCGCTTCATGCGCTTGCGCGCGCTGCGCGTTGAAGTTGATGTGAAACTTGCTCGCGGAGAGTACTCGATTGCGGATGCGACGCGGTTCCTCGCGCAGACCGTTCCGATGGATGAAGCAACGGCGCGGCAAGAGGCGGCAGATTTTGCGGCAGGACCGGGACAAGCCATTACGTATCAAATCGGCAAACAGCAAATCATCAAGCTCATCGCCGACGCGAAAATCCAGTTAGGCGAGAAGTTCAATCTCAAACATCTCCACAACTACATCTGGTTGAATGGGAATGTGCCCATTGCGCTGATGCGATGGGAGTACTTGGGCTTACGCGATGAAATGCAGAAATTATGGTGACATGTTCGCACGACACATCGAACGTCCTCTGAGATTTGACGCTCCACGAGGTTTTTGCACAGCCTTGTTCACGCGGAGCCAGAACAAACAAGAACAAACTTCGCTTGACCGATATATTGAATCATGAAATCACTGCAACACAACGCCGTTTGCATCACCGGCGCATCTGCCGGGATCGGTGCCGCCTGCGCAGAGGAATTCGCCAAACAGGGCTGTAACCTGGTACTGCTTGCGCGGCGGCAGGAGAGACTTCAGTCACTTGCACTGAGCCTACGTTCAGCCTATAACATCAAGACCTTTACTGCGGAGCTCGACGTTCGTCACCAACACGCTGTTGATCGGGTGTTTTCGTCGCTGCCCGATGAGTGGAAGGAGATTGACATTCTCGTCAATAACGCTGGGCTTGCGCGCGGGCTCGCGAAGGTGTATGACGGAAACCCGGCAGATTGGGACGAGATGATTGATACCAACGTGAAGGGCTTGTTATACGTGACCCGTGCCGTGCTTCCAACGATGGTTCAGCGAAACAGAGGCCACATCATCAACATCGGCTCGATCGCGGGCCACCAAACGTATCCCATGGGCAATGTCTATTGTGCGACGAAGTTTGCCGTCGTTGGGATTACGCGGAGCTTGAAAATGGAATTGGTGGGAACGGCTGTTCGCGTCAGCAGTGTTGACCCGGGGCTTGTGGAAACGGAATTCAGCCAAGTGCGCTATCGAGGCGATACGGCACGAGCAGCAAAAACATACGAAGGCATGACGCCGCTAACGGCACACGACGTTGCCGAAGCGGTCGTCTTTTGCGCGACGCGGCCGCAGCATGTCAACATTCAAGAGCTGACCATTACGCCGACCGATCAGGCGACGGTGACGATGGTGCATCGGCGCAGCTGACATGATCAAACGACAACTCGGCGACGATACCTCTTCTGCTCTGATCATCAACGAATGGCTCCAGGAGAAATGAATCGCGACCTTTACCTTTTCCGCGACGAAAATATTTTCGCCCAACTCCAAACCGCTCCCTTCACGCTTGGATACTACACCCTAAAGTTCTACACTGAGAACGGCAAGCCCGTCAATAAAGTAACCGATACGATCTCCGAATTCTACTTGTATCCCTCCGGCGGTACGCTGCGCGATCAGGAATTCAACATCGTGTTTTACGATTCGCGTTTCGATACGTATCGAGGCTTTCAACCGCCGCAGCGCTGAAGGAAACGTCACGTTGAATTCTTTGTCGCGAACGTCGCGAGCTTTTAACACACACCTCCATGTGAGAAATCGTTTACATGCGAACGCAAACGCGATTACTTGTTTTTACCGTAATCACGGTATGTTCCTGTGCCTCGTTTGGGTGTATATTTACTCCAGTTCGTTTCGATCTCTCCGGAAGATTGAGCGTTCAAAGAAACAATATCAATCACAACAAACAAACAAGGAGGTATCAAACAATGGCACGAGATCATGCAGGACAACCGTCAAACAATCCATGGCTCACGCTCGATGTAGACAATCTGACCGTTGCCGAGCCGAACGTGTTCCCGAACAACCTGATTGACCAGGCGCTTGTGGTGAATCGGAACATCGGCTACGCGCTGACGGCAGAATTCAAGTTGGGCGGATTTCTCGCGAATCTGATCACCAGCTTGATGGCGAGTGCTCCGGGTTCGGACTTCGAGGTGATGTACAAATTCGAATCCATGGGCGCCGGCGTGGAAGGGAACTTCGGTGCGAAGAATGTCTCAGCCGTTTCCGGCCAGCTCGAATACAAGAACGCCGACACGCGATTGAACATTGCGGCAGGAACGGGTCCCGGTGCCGGCACGTACAAAGTCGTTGCAACGGTTCGCTGCTTGCACGCGACAGGCGGGTTCATCGCCGGCTACGTCGAGGGTCCGATCATCCAGATCATCTGACGCGCCGATGGACAAGCGGAAGCTGTTCAAGAGACTCGCTGGCGAATTTCAGTCCTCGCCGGCGAGTTTGCTTTTGTCCTTAATTCACAATCGAAGAGATGAGCTCGTGGGAGAAATGAAAGCCGCTGTGCTGAATTTCAGGATATGGCTGGCGGGCGATCGTTTCGCCTGTGCGCCAGTTCATTCTGCGCTCATAGTCGGGACAAATCGGGCAACGAAAAATGAGCCACTCACCATCGCGCTGCGCTTCACATTCATGCCGGGTCACGTTGTTTGAGCTGCCGAAGCTGATTTCCTGCATCTTCTCTCTTTCTCTGTTGTTGTTGGGTATGTAGCGTGTTCCGACCGTTTGCAATATCGGACTTTCGTTGAAGAGTTGCAATTGCGAATCGAAAAGTTCATAATGTCCTGAAGCAACTTGTCTTTCATGAACCATGCACACACGCCGAACATTCCTTACGAACGTCGGTTGCACCATTGCCGCCAATATCCTCGCACGTTCACTCCTTGCGACCGAGAAAACGTTTGACATCATCAAGCCGCCGCGCCTGAAACCCGGCGATATCGTTGGGCTTATCAACCCTGCAGGGGCGACTTTCGTTGCCGAAGATATTCAACTCGTGCAGGAATCTCTTGCCGCGCTCGGCGTGAAAACTAAACTCGGCAAGCACGCGCTCGACCGCTACGGGTATCTCGGCGGAACGGACGAAGCGCGGGCAGCGGACGTCAACGCGATGTTCGCAGACAAGGAAGTGGACGCGATTCTCTGCATCCGCGGCGGCTGGGGCTGCAATCGGATTCTCCCGTTGCTCGATTACGACATGATGAAGAAGCATCCCAAAATTGTCTGCGGCTACAGCGATATTACCTCGCTGCTCGTCGCGATCTATGCACGGGCAGGGCTTATTACCTTTCACGGTCCCGTCGGCGTTTCGACGTGGAACCAATTCTCCGTGAATTATTTCCAGAAGATTGTGTTCGATGGCGAGATCGTAACGATGGAAAATCCCAAAATTCTCGGCGACAATCTTGCCATCACGAAAGATAGGATTCAGACAATTACCAAAGGGAAAGTCAAAGGACGATTGGTTGGTGGAAATCTTTCTGTCTTGAGCGCGATGGTCGGCTCACCGTATCTCCCCACGTGGAAGAACCACATTCTCTTTCTTGAAGAAACCGACGAAGACATCTACCGCGTCGATCGCATGCTGACGCAGCTCAAGCTCGCAGGCATTTTGCAGCAGCTCTCGGGATTTGTGTTCGGCAAGTGTACGAAATGCGATCCGGGGCAAGGCTACGGTTCGCTCACGCTCGAAGAAGTATTCAACGACCACATCAAGCCGCTTGGCATTCCCGCGTTCGTCGGCGCGATGATCGGGCATGTTGAAAACAAATTTACCGTTCCCGTGGGCGTTGACGCGGAGATTGATGCGGAGGCGGGAACGATTCGGATGTTGGAGAGTGCAGTTGTTTGATTCAAAATTGTGAACGAATCGGAACAAAGCGAAGCGTAGTAAAGCTTAGTAAAGAATCCCATCTCATCGGAAATCCCGCCGCGGCGCTGTGTGAGGATATCCTCTCAATAGACAATTGCCGGGAAGATATCCACCGTCGTCTCATGCTCTCCTATTATCGGATGGCTGCCGCGATAAAGCGCTGTGGCAATTCAAGAAATGCACCGAGGCATTGAAAGCGGAACGCGAAGTCGAGCCGACGAGACTCACACGACAAATGTACGATGAGATCAAGGCAGAGCGGCTGACCTCCTCGACTCACTTCTGAATTGATTACCCACTGACGTTACGCACACAGCACTATTGCACTCGCATTCGGACAAGCCGGAGGAACGCCCCTACACACGATTGATCGTAGGGACTCGACTCGGTCGTGGCTACCCCGTATTGCCCTTTGTACAACAGAGTTGTATATTTGCATTGTAATTATACAACTCCATTGGACAGGGCATTGCATGGACCAGAATGGACTTTTCCCGCGACAACTTGCCTTACCCGACAGATCGTTCTTTTTGTTCGGACCACGCGGCACAGGAAAAAGCACGTGGCTGAAACAGGTCTTGCCGGATGCGCTGCGATTGGATTTTCTCAAGTCCGACCTGTTTCTCGAACTTTCCCGTGAACCCGGCAGAATAGAAGCCATCGCGGGGCGACGTCCTGCGCGAAGCTGGGTTATTCTGGATGAAGTGCAGAAGATTCCGCACGTGTTGGATGAGGTCCACCGTCTGATGGAGTCGCGGCGCTGGCGATTCGCCCTGTGCGGTTCGTCGGCGCGAAAACTCAGGCGCGGCGGAGCAAACCTTCTTGCAGGGCGGGCAATCACATTACACATGGAAGGCTTAAGCGCATCCGAGCTGGCAACACACTTCGACCCAAAGTTTTCGTTGGAATGGGGAACACTGCCGTTCATCCAAACAGACCGCAAGAACGCCGCCGAAATTCTCTCTGCCTACGTTACAACCTATCTGAAGGAAGAGATTCGCGAAGAAGGGCTTGTGCGAAATGTCCAGCCGTTCGTTAGATTTCTTTCCGTCGCAGGACAGCTCAACGGGCAAATCGTCAACGGGCACAATATCGCGCGTGAAGCGGCTGTCCCGAGAGCAACAGTGGACACATATTTCTCAATTCTCAACGACACATTACTCGGACATTTTCTTCCGGCATGGCGTCCGGGAGTGAAAGTCCGCGAACACTTCCATCCAAAATTCTATTGGTTCGATGCCGGAGTTGCCCGCGCTGCAGCAGGTCTTCTTCGAGACCATGCTGAGCGGGTATGGTTAGGCACTGCTCTTGAAACACTCATCTATCATGAGCTGCGCGTGTACAACGAAGTAACGCGCAAGATGCGGCCAATTTCGTACTACCGCACTCCGGCGGGAGTGGAGATTGACTTTATCGTCGAGACACGCAAGCGGCAATCCGGCTCGAAGCCAAAAGTCATCGCGATCGAAGCCAAGCTCTCCGAGAAGTGGGATTCAAGTTGGGGCAGGGCAATGAAAGATCTCCAGTCTCAAGAAGGCGTTGAGGTTGAAAAAATGATCGGCGTGTATCTTGGTTCGCGTTCATATACATTTGGCGAGGTTGATGTAATGCCGCTCTGTAGTTTTCTCGAAGCGCTCTACCTCAACGAAATCTTTTGAGATACGCGGCTGATTCTCTCGCTGCTCGCATGCATCTCAGGATTGTCGGCATGGAAAAGTTCGGCACAAATGTTCTACGCAATGAGTGAAGATAAAAAAAGAGTGGGGATGAAAAAAAAGAAGGGACCATCTTATTCCTTCACCGCGATAATATCCACCATTGGCGGTGAACTGAAGTAGGCGTTTGGGTCGTTGGAGCGCGCCTCCCAATCGTTCACCAACGCCTCATGCTCTTCGTTCGTGAGTCGCCCTTCCTCCACCAACTTTGGTGCGTAGGTGTGGATGAAAATTGCGGGCCACGTCCACAGCTGTGAATCGGGGCGAGCAATCCGTTGCAACGGCGAAATTTCTACCGTCTTCAAGCCATACTTTGCCATGAGCGTTGGCAGCCTCATGCCGATTTTCGTATCGCCGCCGTGACCGTTCCACGCGTCGGCAACGACGCTGACGAAACGCTCGAACGCTTCACTGCGCGGCGCAAGCACAATACCCTCGTAATTCAAATACTCTTGAATTGCGAACACACCACCGGGTTTCAGCGCGTGCGCAACGCCGCGAATCACCGCCTCGGGGTCTTTCACGAAGCACAACACCCATCGTTGGTAGGCAGCGTCAATGCTTGCGGCGGGCAACGCCAAGTGTTGCACATCGCCGATGCGCGGCTCGATGGGGAGGTTGGCGTTCCCCTGCAAGCGCTGCTTCAACTGTTCGATGAATCTCGGCGACTCATCAACCGCAATCACTTTTCCTTTCGATGTCACGAGTCCCGCCAAGTCGAAACTCGTGTAGCCGGGTCCGCAGCCGATGTCGAGAATGGTCTGTCCTGCGCGAATGCCGGCGCGTTCCCAAATTGCAAACGCCAACGCACTCCAAAGCTTGTGCTGCATTCCTAATCGAACGCTCTCAGCTTCGTGCGTGCCGAGTGCGTATTCTTTTGGCTTGTGTGAACTCATCTGCCTTTCCAAACTGTATTATCCCGACGCTCTCTCTCCGAACATCTGTTTCGGAATCGCGCCCTCATGCTCGAGCAGCCACCGCTTGCGCCATAATCCACCGCCGTAGCCATGAAGATTCCCATTGCTGTCAATTACCCGATGGCAAGGAATGACAACTGCGATGTAATTCATGCCGTTGGCTCTTCCCACCGCGCGCGCTGCGCCGGGCTTGCCCAACTGTGATGCCATCTCGCCGTAGGAACGCGTTTCACCGTACGGAATAGTTCGCAACGCATTCCACACGCTCTTCTCAAACGTCGTTCCTTTTTGGTCAAGCGGAAAATCAAAGACCTTCCGCGTGCCCGCAAAATATTCGTCGGACTGCTTTTTGATTTCATCAATGAGACTGTTCGTCCCTTCTTTCAGTTCGGCGTTATAGCGTTTCATCATGCGCGCACGAATGCGCTCGATGCCGCCGCGGTCGCAGAACTCGAACAAGCAGCAACCCCTCTCTGTCGTTCCGATGATGAACTCGCCGACGGGGCTTCCGATAATTTCGTATGTAATTGTTTCAGAGCGCATTGATCCTCCCTGGGGGATAGCCATAATGTTTGATGAACGCATCGCGAAATCCGCTCGACGATTCGAAGCCCGTTTCGTACGCGGCGGTGAGATAATCTGCGCCGCGTTTCAGGAGGGAGTGCGCCCGTTGCAAACGCATCGCGCGGTGCAGTGCCAACGGCGTCGTGTTCTTGTACAATTTGAAATAGCGGCGAATCGTCGAGATGTCAACACCGGCGACTTCGGCGAGCGATTCTTCGTCGAGCTTTCTGTCGGTTGCATTCTTGATGGTCGCAAGAACGTCGTCGAGCCACGGCGGTTGCGTGTTGGGATAGAATTCAGAGCGACAGCGCTTGCAGCCGCGAAAGCCGGCGGCAATGGCTTCCTCGCGCGTCTCGAGATAGATGACATTTTTTTCCAACGGACTCTTCGCCCTGCACGAGGGCAGGCAATAAATCTTCGTCGTCTTGACGCAAACGAAGAACTTGCCGTTGTACGACGCGTCGCCGGTTTTGCGAGCACGAATCATTTCTTCGAGTGTGAAGTTCATGGCGATAAATCTACGACAAAACCTACGACGAGGCTACCGAATTTCGTGCAAGGAAATTCTTTGGACTATTGGTCTTCAATTGCTCACTTTCTCTTCGAACACCTCGTCTGAAAGCCCGGTATTGATCTTGTAGTCAGAATAACGGACCGCAATCGAGCCTCTGCGAGGCAATTGCGATGAGCGAATGGCGCCCGGCATTTGCGCGAACGGGTCTGCCGATTCGGCTTCGGTTGTGTCTGACGTGAAGGTTACGATGAGTGTGGCGGGGAGCCAATATCCATCAATGCGTTGATACGAAAACGCTGCCTTCATCTCCCTGCCGTCGAACTGCGGCGTCGTAATCGAGGTGACGGTCCAGTTCGATGCGTTGACGGTGAAAAACGCTTTACGCAATTTTGCCTTATCGTTCTTCAACGTCATCGTGAGGTAGTACTGAGCTTCCTGCGCTTCGACGTTGGCAACTTCGAAGCGAGCGCTTAGCCTTCCAGGCGTGAAGCCGAGGCCCTCTTTCGGCAATAGCGCAAACCCCTCCGAGACGAAATGAATCTTGTCGGGCTGCTTGAAGTACATCGTCGCCTTCATTTTCGGGACTTTCAAGCGTTCGAGGTCAACGGCAACATCGAGCGTCACGGTGTAGTCGTGAATGCCGGCATAGTTGGCTTCGATGTTTTTGAGAATTTGCTCGCCGGAGGGTTGGGCGAAAGAAAGCATCGCTGTAAGTGGCAGAACGAGGCGCAGCGCCACAGCAACCATGCGGAACGCATGCAGAATGAATGACCAGCTAGGAACAAACACCTGTAGGAAACCTTCGCACAACTTCCTCTCCTTCGTAGGATGCACTGCCTGCAACAAAGCGGAAAAGCAAATGTTGTCGCTCACGCGGATGGCTTCCTTGCGAAGGTAAAATTGTATATCAACATCAACGCCGTCGAACCGAATCCAATCGCCCCGAGAATAATCCACATCATTTGCGGGTTCATTGTCTGCTCAAGATAATTGTGGCGCAAGTAATCCGATAGCACGCCCGCCGTGAACGAGCCGATCGCGACGGGGATGAACGCGAAGCCCATGAACGTTCCGACTTGCTCTTTAGGCGCAAGCGCGCCGACGTATTCATAATAGCGTGGCGCCTGGGTAGCTTCGCCGATTGCAAACATCGCCATAGCCGCAATGGCAATGGGGATTGATGCCGAGGAATACACCAGCAGCAGCCAGGATGTACTCGCGATAATGAAACCAAGCGTCATCGCAATGATCGGGCTGAGCTTCTTTACCATCGTGGAGATGGGAATGCTCAAGAGAATAATCGTCCACGCGCCAATGGTCTCGAACAATTCGAAGCGCGGATACTTCAACACTTCCGTCACGAAGAACGGGAAGAGATAAAACGTCTGCCAAAACATCACCCAAAAGCCCGAGAAGATGACGAGGAAAATCATAAAGCGGAGGTTACCGAACACTTGGAGCATATTGCCGAACACTTCAGCGAATGTACGTTTCGGCGATTCGCTTCCGTCGTGATGCTCCGGTTCGCTGAAGAAGAAGAGGGTTCCGAGGAACAGCAGCAACGACGTGAACGAAGACATGATCAACACGTACTCGATGCCGAGACCTTCGCGCACGTTGAGCGCGATGATGGGTCCCAACGCGCCGCCGAGATTGACGAGGGTGTAGTAAATGGAAAAGCCGAGCGACTTCACTTGCGGGCGCGACGTTTTCTCCACCGTTCCGACGATGCACGGCTTGATGAGCGAGCCGCCGATTGCCGTCAGCAGTAGCACGCCGATGATATACGGCTTCCTGCCAATCGCGCCAACAATCTCCTGACCGAAACTCAATCCCGCCAAGCCAATCAAGAAATAGCCGACCGTGAAAAAGGCGAAACATGCCATCAGCGACTTCCGAAAACCAAACTTGTCGACGAACACTCCCGCAATCACGGGCATCGAGTACAGAATCAAATTGAAAAACCCTGCCAGCGAACCTGCTTCCTCGGTCAAACCGACTTTGGTTGCGAGATAGACGGTAAGAACGGCTTTCGAGCCGTAGAACGCGAGGCGCTCGAACAGTTCGAGCGTATTGGCGACCCAAAATGTCTTATTGAATCCTGTGCGGATGTCGTGTACGCGGTCTGCGAAGCTCACGTGTGCATTCCCTCGTTGGTGGTGATGAAGAAAAAATGGTTTAGAGATTGATGAATGGCGTTGCGTTAAAGTACAAAAATCAGAATGAAGAAATATCGAGTTCGGAGCATTTGTAGAGACTTTCGCCTGATGGTACGCAGCCAGCGCTACTGAACCCTTTCAGAATCGTTGTTCACTCTATACACGCCCTGTCGCCTTCTCGAACACCTCATGGTACGACGGACTTTCGGTCTTCCGCCACTTGTCCCAAAACGTAAAGTACAAACCGAAATTGTACTTGAACTCCGAGTGATGCAGCGAATGATGGGACGCGCCAATCAACCATTTGCCCAGCGGATGTCGGTGAAACTTCTTCGGATAGATTTCGATGTCCAGATGATTTATGACGCTGCTGAATGTCATCAGGACCAATTGCGTCAACAGCACGGAGGGATGAATCGGAACGATCAGCAGCATGAGCGGCAAGAACACCGCTTGCAGTACTCCTTCGATGGGATGGAATGAGAACGCCGTCCACGGCGAAGCAACGATGCTTTGATGGTGAATCTTATGAACGATCGGATAGACACGGGGGTGATGCATCCAGCGGTGGAGCCAGTAGTAGTACGATTCGTGCAGAAACATGTAAATGGCGAGACTCGTCGGCAAGTACCAATAGCCGTAGTCGGCGATTTCCCAATACACTCGTGTAAGCCCTTTTTGCCACAACAACACAGCGGCAATACCCGCCACCGAAAAAATCAGCGCGGTGATGGCGCTCCATGTCAGCTCGCGGCGATACTGCGTGCGCGAGTATTCCCGCTTGCCGAGTTTTCGCGCGCGCCAGCGTTCCGGTTGCACGATATAGAAATAGGCGAAGAACGCCCCCGCGATCAGCACATAGCGACCAAACACGATCGCGAACAAAGCGAGCGTGCCCATCGCGAACGCGGCCGGAGTTGAGAAATCAGGGAACGGGGACATGATGGCTTCGACAAAAAAGGTGCATCAAGATTACTGATTTTGTGCAGAATGTCAATCGCACGTCAGCCGTTGGTTCCTTCGCTCGGTTGGAAAACGCCTACGTTTCCGCAACCCGCATGAAGCGCACAATCGAAATCACCGCGCCGATCAAACCCAGCGCAACCCCGGCACCAACGACCGCAGCGTAAAACATCTGGGGCATCTGCAGGTACACGGAGAAGTCGGCGGCAAAGTACCTTGTCGTGTATTCAAGAAGAAAATACAGCAGTCCCGACGCAATCACGCCACCCAGCACGCCCTGCAGAAGTCCCTCGATCAAGAATGGCAGCCGAATGAACATGGACGTTGCGCCGACCAATTCCATCGTCCGAATGATTCTTCGTTTCGCGTAGATTGCAAGACGGATCGTGTTGCTGACGAGCAAGATCGCCGAGATGCTGATAAGAATGCCGAGACTGAGTGTGATGTTGTTGATGGTTTTCGTTCGACGGTCAATCAGCTCGAGTAGTTCCCTGCGGTAAATGATTTCATCAATACCCTTGATTGCCATGAGCTGATTGTAGATTTTCTCGACGGCTTCGAGCGTGCGGTATTCGGGTTTGAGATAAATCTTGAACGATGGGGGAAGTGGATTGAACTCGAGCACGCTCTTGATGTCTTCGCCGAACTCCTTCTTGAATATCGCGGCGGCATCCTCTTTGGAGACGTAGGTGAGGCTGTCAACCCCTTCGATCTTGAGCACGCTGTTGGAGAGTTGCCCGATGCGGTCGCGGCTGATCGGCTCTTGTAGGAACGCCTCCAGCTCTACCTTTGCTCGCAGCATTTCAATGAAGCGCGACGCATTGATCGTGATGACGGCAAAGACGCCGAGCAGCAATAGGGAAATGCCGATCGTGACGATGGAAATCGCTGTCGAAAGCTTCGTGCGCGTGAAGCCCGAGAAACTTTCTTTCACCGTGTAGGAGAGACTCATGACGGCAAGTCAAGAAAATGGGTCCATGCCAATTGTCGCAGGAACTCCCGTCCCGAGCGCGGCAACGTGCGAACGCAAGCCATTCTCTCTCCGGCCGTATCAAAAATTGGATTCATCTCGCCAACGAACAAGTTTTTTCGTGTTGCTATCGAAGGTGATGTTCGCGTAGCCGTCAACGCGGGTAACATCGCTCGGATTGAAGGTGATCGTGAGATTGAATCCGCGGATGATGTTCGTTCGCATTGAGTCCGTTGAGGAAGAGATGATGTTGTTCCAAATCAAATCGAGCCGCTGCGCGTTTTGAAACAAGCCATAGGTCGTACGCAACTCGGTTTCTCGTCCCCAGGTCACATCAATGCCGCCATTCTCGTAATCGCGATAGACAAAGACAAAGTCGTCGGCAAGCAGCGGACCGTACACCGTAGTATCGCGAAAGGTGTAGGCAACCTGAATGCATCGGAACACCCCCTCGATTGTCGTCGGGTTGCACGATGCCTCGGCGGGTGATGTGTCCAGCGCGGGAGCGAAAGGGTTGCAGCTAAGAAATACCACGAGAGACAGCGGCGGCATCGCCGTACGAATCGCATCTCGCATCTACGGGAACCTCGCTTTGAGGGCGCTCCACGTTGCTGTGCTCGCCCCCGCTGGGCTGAAATCTTCCCATCGGGAAATCTTCCACACGGAGTTCTCATTCATCAGCGTGAACTTCAGTTCGCCCGCCACAGCGAGCGTCGTGTCGGCAAGCTCAACCGTCAGTGCATACGCCGATTGATACTCGCGGGTCACCAGGTCAACGAGCGGAGGGTAGTTGGACAGCGTAAGGTTGAAAAAGCTGGTCGGTTGTTTGCGCGCAGCAATGAGCCGTTGGATATACGATTGTTCCTTTGCGAGTGACCACGGTTCTAACTGACTGCGGAAGGGAGCAGTCGGCTCGAATACAAAATCACCCATGAAGCACGCCAGATAATGCACTTCATCTTTCTGTGCTATAGACGTCTTGAGATTCATGATTACTTCTTCGGGCAGATTCTGCGGCAAGTACTGCAGCCCGCTTTCCGAGGGTTGCTCCGCCTCCCGCGTCTCGAACAGAGTGCACGCAGACAAGCAAAGGCACACCGTCGCGAACACAACGTTCTTCTGCTTGCGAAATACAATCATAATACAATGCGACCTTCCAGCGCTCGTGTCAACGTTGCCTCATCCGCAAATTCCAAATCGCCTCCCACAGGAATGCCGCGGGCAATCCGCGACACCTTCACCCCCAATGGTTTCAACAAGCGAGTCAGGTAAAGAGTTGTCGCCTCGCCTTCGACGTTTGGGTTGAGCGCGAGGATGACCTCTGAAACTTCACCCGTGACGCGCTGCAACAACTCGCGTACCTTCAAATCATCCGGGCCAATGCCTTCCAGCGGCGAAAGCGACCCTCCGAGCACATGATACAACCCGCGGAATTCATTCGTCTTCTCTACCGCCATCACATCGTTCGGTTCCTCGACAACACAAATCAGGCTCCGCTCGCGTTTCGCGCTCGAACAAATCGGGCACGGGTCAACTTCGGTGATGTTCCAACACGACGAGCAGTAGCGAATCCTATCCTTCACATTCACCAGCGCCTTCGCCATCTTCACGACTTCTTCTCGCGGCTGCTTCAAGATATGCAGCGCAAGCCGCTGCGCAGTTTTTCGCCCGATGCCCGGAAGCTGCGCGAATTCCTCGATGAGTTGTTGAAGCGCTTCGGAAGTGTAGAGCACTCACATCCCCGGCAAATTCAATCCCGGAATATTCGGCAGCAGCCCCGTCGTCGCCTTAGACATTTCTTCCTGTGCCATCTTCGCCGCATCATCAAGCGCCTTGTTCGTCGCCGCAAGCACAAGGTCTTCGAGCATCTCGATGTCGTTCGGGTTCACCACCTCCTTGTCCATCACCATCTTGACGATGCGCTGTCTGCCGTTCGCGGTCACTTTCACCATACCCCCGCCCGCTTCGGCGGTGACAGTCTTTTGCTCAAGATCCTCTTGCACCTGCGCCATCTTCTCCTGCATCTTCTGCACCTGCTTCATCACCCCCGTTAGGTTCGGCAAACCTTTCATCGCGTTCCTTATCGTCTGTGAGTCGTTGATGGAAACCCTTCTACGAAAAATATAGTTCAATCAACAGGGAAATGCAATGACGAGTCGAACGCGACCGGCATCGTGCTTTCACCACTAGACGCAGTCTAGATTACACTTGAAGATGGGGCTGCAGACAGTGTGCGTCGTGGTGAGGCGCTGCCTTGCCGCGATACGACAGCCTACATCGTCAAAACAGTTATCGCACGCCACCGCGCACGCCAGAGAGCGGCGCGCAGCTGATGGTTTCGCACGATGAAATTGATATATTACACCGGAACGTGAATCATTCGATGACACTCGACGTGAACAGCACTGAGACAGTGAACAACACCGAGGCAGCGCAACACAACAAGGCGCTACGGTTCGTGTGTCGTTCAACGTTCGTCGTGTGGCTCCTCATAGTTGCCGTTGCCCAAACGCTTGCCCAAAGCACCGAAAACAAATTCCGTCTCGCGCAAAGCTACGAGCAAGGCGGCGACTTCGAGAGCGCCGTGAAACTCTACAAAGAGCTGTATATAGCTGAGCCGACAAACTCTCCATTCTTCGACGGACTGCGGCGCTCGTACATATTTCTAAAGCGCTACGACGAAGCCATCGGGCTGATTCGCAATCAACTCACACGCAACAAGAATGACGCGAACCTCTTTTGCCTGCTCGCCAGCGCGTTATACCAAGCAGGAAACGAAAAGGAAGCAAACGCCGCATGGGAGAGCGCAGTTGCCAGCGATCCAAAGAACGCCAACATCTATCGTCTCGTTGCAAACTCCCTCTTGGAGAATCGGCTCCTCGAAAAAACCGCCGAGCTCTATCGCCGGGCACGCACAACGATCGGCGACGAAACCCTCTTCACGCTTGACCTCGCCTATCTTCTTGGCGTGATGATGGATTATCACGGCGCAACGATTGAATATCTCCGTTATCTCGCCCCGATGCCGACACAACTTGGCTACGTCCAGAATCGGCTTGCGCAATTCACCGGAAAGCCCGAAGCGCTCGCCGCCGCCATCGAAGCAGTCCGCAGCGCCGGCATAAAGCCCGATGAACTCACGACCCAACGCTTGCTCGGCTGGCTCATCCTCGAAGGTAAAAACTACGCCGACGCGTTCGAAGTGTACAAGACCATTGATAGACTCGCCAACGCGCAAGGAGTTGAGTTGTATGCCTTCGGCGACCGGGCATACAAAGAAGGCGCATACGCCATCGCGGCTGAAGCCTACAAAGCGGCAGCCGAGGTGCTGCCGAAGGATCGTCGCGCCTTCGCACAATTTGGTCTGGCGCTTGCAACGAAAGAATTGACAACGCTCGGCGACACATCGCTACCACCGATACACAGCGGCAGCACGATTCCCGAAGCGCAATCACGCTACGCGACTGCGATCGACTATTTCAGAGCCGTCATTGCCGAACGCCCGAACACCGATCTTGCCGCAAAAGCACACTATCACATCGGCAGAATTCAATTCGAGAAACACTTCGATCTCGACGGTGCGCTTGCGTCGTTCGCAGGTGCTGAGAGTTCTCTCTCAGCCGTTCGCTTCGACGTCGCAATCAAATGCGGCGAAGTGCTGACGGCCAAAGCCGACACAGCGAGTGCAGCGGCACGTTTTCGCCAGGTCATCGGTGCACCGAATGCAACACCCGACCAGCAGGACGAAGCAACCTTTCGCCTTGCCGAACTTGCATACTTCGGAGGCAATGTCAGCGAGGCGATGGACTTGCTCGGCAGCATCAGTGCGAACGTGAAAGCCGACTACACGAACGATGCATTACAGCTTCTCTCGTTTCTGCAAGAGAACACTGCGCCCATGGGCGGAACCTCGGAGGCGCAATTGAAGGAATTCGCGCGCGCAGACTTTCTCGCCCGTCAACACAAGAACACCGAAGCGATTTCTCTCCTTCAGCATTTGATTAACAAGAATCCTCAAGCCCTCTTCGTGGACGAAGGCTGGATGCGCATTGCAATGCTGCAAACACACGCGCGCCTTTACACCGATGCGCTCGCATCGTATCAAAAGCTCTTGGACACCTTCAGCGAGAGCAGCATCGCACTCGACAAAGCGCAATTCAACATTGCTCGTCTCTACGACGTGCACTTGAAAGACAAGCCGAACGCCATCGCCGCATATGAGAGATTGCTGGCAACCTATCCGCAGTCGCTGTTGGTTGATGCCGCACGAAAACGCATTCGTGAACTGCGAGGAGATTCACTGTGAGGTCTTCCACTGTGAGCTCTCCGCTCGCCGCTCTCCGCTCTAGGCTCTGCGCTCTTTTTGCCTTTTTCCTTTTTTCTTTTGCCTTCGCCAACGCGCAATCGAAAATTCTCATCCCCATGGACTTGTCGCAAACCGACCACCTCAAAGCCTACGGCATCGCGTATTGGGCGCTGACCAAGGACATCGAGATTGATTGGCTGCTCAACTACAAGGGGGGGGCCTTCATGATGGATGGGTATGAGGTCGTCGCGGCTGAGTGTAGAATTCGCGGTGTGGCGTTCACACCTATCGGCGGCAGCGACGCGGCGGCGATCTATTCTGATGTGCAGCGCGATGACAATAATATGGACGTGATCCGTTTAGAAAAAGCGCCGAAGGTTGCCGTCTATGTCCCGCCCGGATTTCAGCCGTGGGACGATGCAGTGACGCTTGCGCTCGAGTACGCGGAAATCAAGTACGATAAGCTTTGGGATACGGAAGTGCTGCAGGATAAGTTGAACGATTACGATTGGCTTCACCTTCATCACGAAGATTTCACGGGACAGTATGGAAAGTTCTACGCATCGTTTGCCCAAGCAAGCTGGTACATCGAGCAGCAAGTGACGCAGGAAAAAGAAGCGAAGAAATTAGGCTTCAAGAAAGTTTCCGAATTGAAGAAAGCTGTCGCACGCAAGATCAAGGACTACATCGGCAGCGGCGGCTTCCTGTTCTCGATGTGTTCGGCAACCGATACCTACGACATCGCGCTGGCGGCGGAGAATACCGACATTTGCGACGTTATGTACGACGGCGATCCGCCCGACCCCAATGCACAAGCACGACTCGACTTCAGCAAGACGCTTGCCTTCGAGCACTTCACCCTCGAACGCAACCCACTGCGCTATGAATACTCCGACATTGATCAGCCCCCCAGTGATTTGCTCGGCTTGCAAAATCCCGAGACAGATTATTTCACGCTCTTTGAGTTCTCTGCCAAATTCGATCCCGTCCCCACGATGCTCACCCAGAATCACGTGAATGTTATCAAATCCTTCCTTGGACAGACAACGAATTTCAGGAAGAATTTGATAAAAAAATCTGTTACCATTATGGCGGAGAAACAGGGGATGGAGCAGGTGCGCTATCTGCACGGGAACTTTGGACGCGGCACGTTCACCTTTTATGGCGGCCACGATCCCGAAGACTATCAACACGCTGTCGGCGACCCGCCGACGGATTTGGCGCTGCATAAAAATTCGCCGGGCTACCGACTGATACTCAA
>CAYUFU010000014.1:41279-55102 GCA_964444145.1 uncultured Chitinophagales bacterium | reverse complement strand
GCGTTAATAAAATCTAACCCACCGCCAATTACCTTGCACAACACTTGTCCTTTCCGTATCTTTTTTCGCTGAAAGATTTGGTTCTGCCGTAGGTCTCTCTCCTGCTGCATTTTCCGTTGACGTTTAAAGGTTGTTTGATGGCTACCGAATTGAAGGTTTTCGCCGGACGCTCGAACCGTCCACTCGCGGAAAGAATCGCGGCAGTGTTAGGGAAACCTTTGGGCAGCATTGACATCCGCAACTTCAGCGACGGCGAGATGTGGGTAAAATACAGCGAGAACGTTCGCGGCTGCGAGGTGTTCATCGTCCAATCCACAAACCCGCCGGCGGAGAACTTGCTCGAACTCCTGATCATGATTGATGCGGCGAAGCGCGCATCGGCGAGCAAGATTTGCGCTGTGATACCGTACTTCGGGTACGCACGGCAAGACAGAAAAGATCAGCCGCGTGTCGCAATCTCCGCAAAGCTGATTGCAGATTTGATTACGGAAGCGGGTGCGGACAGGGTTATCACGATGGATTTGCACGCGCCGCAGATCCAGGGGTTTTTCAATATTCCGGTTGACCACTTGTACTCGTCGGCAATCTTGGTAAAGCATTTCCGCGAGGCAGCGATTCCCAACCTTGCCGTCTGCTCAGCGGACGTTGGCGGTATCAAGATGGCACGGGCGTACGCAAAACGCCTGGACGCCGGGCTTGTTGTCATTGACAAGCGACGACCGAAGCAGAACGAAACCGAGGTCATGAACATCATCGGCGAGGTGAAGCACAAAAACATTCTCATCGTTGATGATCTGGTGGACACAGCGGGAACGCTCGTTAACGCGATCGAGGCGTTGCAACAAAGCGGCGCAACCGATGTGTACGCCACATGCACGCACCCGGTCCTTTCGGGCAAAGCGATGGAACGGATCAACGGTTCGAACTTGAAAAAACTTGTTGTGACCGACACCTTGCCACTGAGAGTTGAGTCACCGAAGATCGAGGTCGAATCGGTGGCGCAGTTATTCGCCGAGGCTATCAAACGTTCCTACAAACATCAATCCATCAGTTCATTGTTCGATGTTGATAAGGGATGATCGAATGTGATAGCAGGAAGTCGGTTACCTGTTGTCAGACAGTGGTGATGTGAACATTTAGAACGAGGAATATCATGTCAGAAGTAGTATTGAATGCCGAAGAGCGGACGCTCGCCGGCAAAAAGGCAAAGCGAGTTCGATGGGAAGGAAAAATTCCCGGCGTGTATTACGCACACGGCGAGAAGAACATTCCGATTCAGGTACCGAGCCTGAGTCTCAATCCGCTCATCTACACATCGGAAACGCATATCATTGAGTTGCAGATGAAGAGTGGAGCGAGGAAGGCGATTCTGCGCGACGTGCAGTTCGATCCCGTCACCGACCGCCCGATTCACTTCGATCTCCAAGGGCTGCGCGAGGATGAGGAAATCACGCTCGAAATTCCCGTCGTGCTGACCGGAGGAACACCGATCGGCGTGCGTGACGGCGGGTTGCTGCAGCACATCATGCACAAAGTGAAGGTCTCGTGCCTGCCCAAGAATATTCCGGGGAAGATCGAGGTGAACGTCGGTGGACTCGCGATGAACAAGGCTGTTCACGTTCGCGATCTGAACTTACCGAACGTGACAATTTTAGAAGCAGCGGACGACTCCATCGTTGCTGTCGTTCCTCCGACTGTCCACAAGGAAACGGCAGGTGCTGCGGCGGAAGGCGCTGAAGCTCCCAAGGAACCGGAAGTGGTCGGCAAGGGCAAGAAGGCTGAGGAAGGAGCGGAACCTGCGAAGGAAGGTGCTGCAAAGACCGAAGCCAAGGCGGATGCAAAACCCAAAGAAGAGAAGAAGAAGTAATCTGGGCGTGTGGAAGACTCGAGCGATCTTCCCATCATCGTCGCTGGATTGGGAAATCCAGGGTTTGAATACGACGACACGCGGCACAATGTCGGCTTCATGGTGGTTGATGCGCTGAGCGCGAAATTCAATTGCCTGTGGCATCCGGGACGCGGCGAGTTTCTCGTTGCCCAAACCCGCATAGGTGAGAAGAATGTCGTTCTCGTGAAACCGCTCACCTACATGAACAACAGTGGGCGTGCAGTACGCGACGTGCTTGAGCAGTACAACGTCCCGCTCTCGCAGTTGCTTGTCGTGCTCGATGACTTCTGGTTCAAGGTCGGGACGATTCGGTTACGGTCGAAAGGAAGCGATGGTGGACACAACGGGCTAAGCTCAATTATCTATCATCTTCATTCTGAAGATTTCGCTCGCCTCCGATGCGGCATCAGGAATGAAGCGATGCCTGCGAAAAGCGAACTGGCAGCATACGTCCTCTCTCCATTCGACGATGATGAAAAGGAAAAGGTGGAGGCGATGATTGCCTCCGCCGCTGAAGCGGTGATTGAGTTTGCCCTCTACGGTATCCAGCAAGCAATGAATAAGGTTAACACCCGAACACGATAGAGACACTTGTAACACAGTAGGCATACCAACCTACTCTCTCCTCTTCAATTCATCCGAGCGGATGAGTATTGGAGGGGCAACGAAACACAACAGTCCAAAGGGAGCAACACCATGCACAAGCAATACGAAAGCACTGTCATAATCAACGCGACGCTTGATGATGCACAGATTGAGCAAATTGTGTCGCGCATTGCCGAGACAATCACAAAAGGCGGCGGCAGCATTGCGGCAGTCAACAAATGGGGACGCAAGCGGCTTGCGTACCCTATCGCAAAGAAGTCGAATGGGTACTATGTCTGTTACGAGTTCAGTGCGCCGCCCGAATTGATCGCGACGTTGGAACGGAGCTACCAACTCGATGAACTGATTCTACGGTATCTCACGGTGGTTCTCGATGCGAAAGCGATTGCTGCGAAGAAAGCTGCCGCGACACCCATTGCGGCGGACGAATCTGCGCAGTCACCCGTTGCCGTGCGCGAGCCGCTGTTCGACGGTGACGGCATGTAACCGAAAAAAGGAATGCACACATGAAAAAGAGTCGAAACCAACGAGATGCACGTACAAACCCGCGTAAAGCGCGGCGCGAAAAAGAAGCTCAAGCGCTTCGGAAGAAACGAACGTGCCGCTTCTGCGACGCAAAAGAAATCTACATTGACTATAAAGACGAGAAGCGCCTGCAGCGGTTCACCAGTGAGCAGGGAAAGATTATTCCCAAGCGCATCACGGGAACCTGTGCGAAACATCAGCGGCAGCTCGTCACCGCAATCAAACGGGCGCGGCATCTTGCATTGCTGCCCTTCGTTTCGGACGCAGTTCGATAAGGAGTTGCAACGATGAAAGTTATTCTGAGAAAAGAACACGAGAAACTCGGTGCGATCGGCACTGTCGTTGATGTGAAAGACGGTTATGCGCGTAATTATTTGTTCCCGCGCAACATCGCGTATCCCGCGACGCCCGGTGCAGTTGCCGCATTGGAAGAAGAGAAAAAGCAAGCATCGCGGCGCGAAGCCAAAGTCCAGAAGTCGAGTGAGAAGATCGCAGCCGAACTTGAGAAAATCTCAATCACGATCAAGATGAAGGTTGGGGAAGACGAAAAGCTTTTCGGCTCGGTCACCTCGCAAATGATCGCCGACGAATTGAAAGCGAAAGGGATCGAGCTTGATAAGCGCATTATTGCGCTCAACGAGCCGATCAAAGCCCTAGGCATCTATGACGTTGATGTGAAACTTCATGCGAACGTCACGGGCAAGGTGAAGGTATGGGTGGTAAGCGAGTAAAGTTGCAGGCGTCATCCTGAGTGCAGGCGAAGGACGGCAAGGCAAATCCCGAGCGTTGTACAAATCAGCCCGTCGGCGAAGAGTCGGCGGGCTTTGTGTATTTAGCCGCCGTCACACCATACAGTTGGTTTTTTCAACTCTCTTGCCTACCTTCTATCTGTTTGAAATGTTGAAAACCACTCGTTCTGCTTGTAGGCTGAGCAGGTGCTGGTTCTTATAACAGCGCTCCGTTCTACAGGTCAATTTTAACAGAAGGAACCCGCATGAAGCGTGATTTCATTTCATTTGCATCGTGGAGCAGGCAAGAGCTTTCGGACATTCTTTCACTTTCAAAAAAAATCAAAAGCGGCGAACTAAAGAACTTCGCACCGCTGGCACAGAAAAGCGCCGCTATGATTTTCGAGAAGCAATCGCTGCGCACACGTGTCTCGTTTGAAGTCGGTATTGCACAGCTTGGCGGTCACCCCGTCTTCCTGCAACAGGAAACGATCGGGATCGCAACCCGTGAATCGGTACATGATGTGGCGTCAGTGCTTTCGCACTATAATGAGCTGATCATCGCACGTACGGCAAAGCATCAAACCGTCGTACAACTTGCAGAGAGCGCGACAGTTCCCGTAATCAATGCGATGACGGATCTCGTTCATCCCTGTCAAGTATTAGGCGATTACCTCACCCTTCAAGAGTTGAAAAAGAGTACGCCGATGACGAAGATTGTTTTCGTGGGCGACGGAAACAATGTCGTCAACTCGTGGTTAGAGTTGTCGGAGAAAATGCCGATCCATCTTGTTATCTCTTCCCCTACGGGTTACGAACCTCATCCCAATATGCTGGAACAAGCAGAGTCGTCGAAGGTGAGCAAGGTTAGTCTTGTTGCCGATCCCATGGAAGCGGTGAAGGACGCCGATGTGATTTATACGGACATCTGGCCAACCAGCAAGGATATGGGACGGCGTCAAGTGATTTTCAAGCAGCACCAGGTAAATGCGGCACTGCTGAAGAACGCAAAACCCGATTGCGTCGTGATGCATCGGTTGCCTGCAAATCGCGGCGAAGAAATTACACGGGATGTCCTTGATGGGAAGCAATCCATCGTGTTGGAGCAAGCAGAAAATCGGCTGCACATTCAAAAAGGGATTATCGCCTTTCTTCTTGGGCATCGCCCGTAGCCGATCGCGAAGCGACAAGTTCGTTTTCTGAGTGTACATGATTTGATTCACTGACTGAATTAGCAAACAGGTTCATAAATGCCCTGAGATAGTTTTGTTACTATTTCGGGGCATTTCTGTTTGGCATGTTGCTTGAACTTTACTGATCTGAATGGTGAAAATGATGTATCAACTTTCGTGAGGGATGCAATGACAAGATTGTTCGCAGTGGCAATAAGTCTGATTCTGCTGCAAGGGATTTCAACACAAGTTGCAGATGCGCATGGACGCTTCCATGGCGGTTCGGTAACGCTAAGAGTGTTCTATGACGAACTGAGTCCCTATGGTGAATGGATTTCGTGCGGCGGTGGAGTCTATGGTTGGCGACCTCTCGGCGTGCATATCGGGTGGCGACCCTACACCGTTGGTCGCTGGTGTTGGACGGACGATGGCTGGTACTGGTTCAGCGATGAACCGTGGGGTTGGGCAACGTTCCATTACGGACGCTGGTACTACGACGATTATTATGGATGGATTTGGATCCCGGGTTACGATTGGGCGCCTGCGTGGGTCGAGTGGAGATATGGCGGCGGGTGCATTGGTTGGGCGCCATTGTCTCCGTACGCGGTGTTCAGTGTGAGTTGGGGAATTCATTACCGCGCTCGCTGGTACACTCCAGTCATGTGGTGGAATTTTGTGGATTGTGGCTATATCGCATCGCCGAATGTTCACCGCTACGTCTATCGTCATGAACATAATTCACGTTACGTCGGCACTACGCGCAGCGGCGGCAGTGTTCGCTATGATGGCGGACGGATTCGATCGCGGGGACCAGAGCGCGAGTATGTCGAGCGAGAAGGGCGCACCCGCATCGAGCACGTCGGCGTTCGCGAAAGTGGTGAGCGACGCGGCGAGCGTTTGCGCAGCGAGGGCGGCAGAGGGCACATCGAAGTCTTTCGCCCGCGCATCGAAGTGCCTAGTGATGATGCAAGCGACGCGATTAAGCCCGGACGTGTCCGTGAAGAACGCGGCAGAAGCCTCGACCTCGACACGCGGAAAATTGACGGCCGTCCGCATTATAGGGAACGTGATGAGGTCGGAAGAGTAAACCGATCTGAAGAAGTGAACCGGCATGAAGAGTCGGCGCGGAGCGAACACGAGCGGGTCGACGCAGTGGAACCACGTGAGGGATTCGGCAGATCGAGCGATGAATATCGCTCCCGCGAAGCCGCTGAACGCCGCCGCGAAAGGGAAGAGAAGGATCGCGAACGCGCAATCCACTACGAGCAACAGAACGAAGAACGCAACATCGAGGAACCACGCAGCAGACGCTCTGAAGGACGAGACAGAGAAACCATGCCGCAGACTCACCCCGACCTTCGTGAGCGAAACCGCGAGCAGGTACTCGAACATCCACAGCGCAACGAACAACGGCACCAGGAGCCACGCCGAGTTGAGGAACGACGGCGTGAGTATTCGACGCCTGAACAACGCCCCGCACCACGAATGGAAACACCGAGGAGCGAAACGCAACGAGGTGCAGATCGCGGGCGAAACGAGAGCGGAAGAAGCCGCGGACGGTAACCGAGCACTCCCCAAATAAATCAAACGGTCGTCAGTCATGCAGACTGGCGACCGTTTTTGTTGTCTCATCAGTTGGCTATTGAGATGAAATCACTTCGCGAACCTGCACAAGAACCCACAGCAATCTGCTCGCTAGTATGAATGTCCAGCCGGTTCTCTCCGAATATCGCGTACGAGTATCGGCTGATCACAGAAACCTCAAGTCAGGGTCATGAGCCTATTCGGAGCTTGTCCGACGACGATCTGCTATTACCGATGCTGCGATTCCCACCCACAAGATTGTTAATATCACGGCAAGCAAGTATAGATTGAAGTGCTCCCCGAGGGCGAGCTTTAGCGATTCTGCAAGCAGCATTTTCACTCCCACAACGAGCAAGACGAGTGCGAGCGAAACTTTGAGATATCGGAACTTGTGCATCATGCCAGCCAAAGCAAAATAGAGGGAGCGAAGGCCGAGGAGCGCGAACACGTTGCTCGTAAATACCAAGAAGGGATCCGCCGTAATCGCAAAGATAGCAGGAATCGAGTCAACAGCAAAGATCAGATCCGTCGTCTCCACCATTATCAGTGCTAAGGCCAGAGGCGTGAGTAGTAGCGTTCCCGGCCGAGCCTTGTCCACGACTTCATCAGGGACCTTGGGTGCACCGGGGACCTCGCTTTCGTATGATGCTGGTTCACCGGCTCGCACAATAAAGTGTTCGCCGTGGAACCTTGCAGTCACCGGAAACAAGCGGCGCGTCAACCGAACGACGAGGTTCTTATTCGGATCGGTGTGATTCGTCTTGAGGAAGAGCATTTTGATCGCGGTCAGGATCAAGAAAACGGCAAAGACGTACAAGATCCAGTGAAACTCGGCGATCAGTTGCGCCCCCACTCCGATCATTACACCCCGCAGGAATAGCGCGCCGAGGATACCCCAAAACAGCACTCGGTGCTGGTAGAGCGGCGGCACGGCAAAGAAGCCGAAGATCATCGCTATAACGAAGATGTTGTCAACGCTGAGCGACTTCTCGACGATGTAGCCGGTGAGATACTTCTCCATGGCTGTTGCTCCGCTGTTGTTCAGCCCGTCAACTGCATCTACGACGGTGCCAAGACCGAACCACTGGCCGTCGTAGGCGAAGTACACAAAGGCCGAAAACAACAATCCTAATGACAGCCACACGACCGACCAAGTGAGAGCCTCTTTTACGCTGACAACATGGGCTTTGCGGTGAAATACGCCAAGGTCCAATGCCAGCATCAATAAGACGAATGCTATAAACGCTATCCAGACCCACATAATACTGGGACTTGTGCCTCCTTACATAGAGTTGATATCAACCTGACTCCAACGAGGATGGTCCGTACGGAGAGCGTACGGTTCAGCTTTGAATGCGCCAGCACTCTGCGGTAGTTGCGAATTTCCGGTCTTGTAAAAACCCCTGATTACGCTGGCTCAAACTCGCAGCGATGGGAACGCTAATAGTAGTCGAACGGTTCGTCAGTGAAATTACTTTGTGTATCATGAGTCGAATACTAAACACAGAGGAGCTATCGGAAGTTCGTTTTTTCCTCCTTGGCATCAACCTATCATAGGAAGTGGGAAACGATGCCGTGAGTCGCCGTTTTTTCCGTCACGGCGGAGGATGATACAGGTGCCGCGACAACCGAGTTCGACAACTCGATGTTTGTGTTTGAAGTGGGACCTCAACACTGACTTTGAGTGGGGGCATCTCCGTTTGAAGTTCGAAGGTCTGTTATGGTAAACTCCACCGATGATGTACAGGAAAAACCCTGCAATCGAGTCATGGAGAGCAAGATGAACCTTGAGTCAGCGCACGTCAACGATTGGCAGCATTCACAATCGCGGCAAACGACTCCGCCTTCAAACACGCGCCGCCGACCAATGCGCCGTCAATGTCGTCTTGGGCAAGCAGTTCCGCTGCATTCTCGGGTTTCACACTACCACCGTATTGTATCACAAGTCCTTCGGCAACATGCCAACTGTAGAGTTGCGCGACGAGTTTGCGAATCTGCTGGTGAACTTCTTGGGCTTGCATCGGTGTCGCGGTCTTGCCTGTGCCGATTGCCCACACGGGTTCGTACGCGATGATGGTGTTCTTCAAATCGTCCGAAGCGATCCCCGCAAGACATCCCTTCACTTGTGTTGAAACGATGTGCTCCGTCACTCCCTTCTCGCGCTCGTCGAGTTTCTCTCCCACACACACGATTGGCTTCAAGCCGTTTGCCAACGCTTTCTTCGTTTTCAAATTGATACGTTCATTGGTCTCGCCGAAATACTGTCGCCGCTCCGAGTGCCCGAGAATGACATACTCGCATCCCACCGACTTCAGCATCTTCCACGACACCTCGCCTGTGTAAGCGCCTTCGTCATGCTCGCTCATATTTTGTGCCCCGAGTTTGATGGTGGAGCCTTTGAGTACGTTCGAAACTATCGCAAGCGAGGTGAAAGGTGGACAGACAATGACTCCCACCTCTGGCTTGAGGTTCGCGGTGAGGGGTTTCAGGGCGTTGATCAGTTCAACAGACTCTTCGAGAGTCTTATACATTTTCCAATTTCCGGCGATAATGGTTTTGCGCATTGGGTTCTAAGTTTCCTATTTTTTTGAGAGGTTCACGTTTCGACGTTTGATTTACTCACCGATGTTACGCACACAGAGCTATTCACTCCATCGATCGTTCGGATTCACATTTCATCGTGTTGGACTTTGGCTTGGCAACACTTAGCTAAAGAGAGTCACTATGATACGACGGGAATAGATCGTGCATTCCATTTGTCCGTAACGCCGGGGACGAAGCCGCACTCACACCTTCAGCTTCGACAACTTTGACTTCAAGACCTCATTCACCAATTTCGGATTGCCTTTCCCCTTCATCCGTTTCATCGTCTCCCCGACGAGGAAGCCGAACACTCTTTCATTGCCGGTGCGATATTGCTCAACCTGCTTTTGATTCGCCCCAATAACCTCGTCTATCGTCTGCTCGATTGCAGATATGTCAGACACTTGAATCCAGCCTTTGTACTCGATAATTGCTTCCGGGTCGTCTGGGTTGGTCAACATTTCTTCAAATAGTTGCTTCGCAATCTTGCCGCTGATTGTTCCGTTCTGAATCAAGCCAATCATCGAAGCAAGTCGTTGCGGCTCGATTGGAAAATCACTCAACTCAACTCCCGTTTCACTTCTTACCCGCAGAACATCTGTCATCACCCAATTGCTGACAGGTTTTGCGTTCTCGGTTTCGGGTTTCTTGTTGAGCAACGAGAGAGCCGCAAGCGACTGTTCGAAATAATCTGCTGTCGCTTTCTCTGCTGTCAACACATCGGCATCGTAACGCGGCAAGGCGAGCACAGTGACATAACGATTGCGGCGAACGAACGGAAATTCGGGAAGGTGCTCTTGAATTCTCGACTTCCACTCTTCGTCAACCTGGACAGGGAGCAAATCAGGATCGGGAAAATAGCGATAATCGTGTGCTTCCTCTTTGCTTCGCATCGAGAACGTCACGTTCTGACTGGAGTCCCAGAGGCGCGTTTCTTGCTCGACCTTCTCACCGTTCTCGACCATGGTGACTTGGCGAGCGATTTCAAACTCCAACGCCTTCTCCAAGAAGCGAAGCGAGTTCAGGTTTTTGACCTCCACCTTCGTTCCGAATTTCCGTTCTCCCTTGCGACGCACCGAAACATTCGCATCGCAGCGCAGGCTCCCTTCTTCCATGTTTCCATCGCAGATGCCAAGATACATGACGAGCTGACGAATCGCGTAGAGATACAAATACGCTTCCCGCGGCGAACGAATGTCAGGATCGCTCACAATTTCAATCAGCGGTACGCCGCAACGGTTCACATCCACAAGCGTATCTGCGCCAACATCGTGAATAGATTTGCCTGCATCTTCCTCGATATGAATGCGCGTAATGCCGATGCGCTTACGAGTTCCTTCTTCAGACTCGATTTCGACAAAACCGTTTTCACAAATCGGTTCTGTGTACTGCGAGATCTGATATCCCTTCGGTAAGTCGGGATAGAAATAATTCTTCCGAGCAAAAATGGATTTCGATGCAATCGTGCAGTTTGTTGCCAAGCCCATGCGCACAACAAACTCGACGACACTCTTGTTGAGCACGGGAAGGGCACCTGGCATTCCCAAACACGTTGGGCAGACATTCGTGTTCGGTTCGTTGCCAAATGTTGTCGGGCAACCGCAGAACGCTTTCGTCCTCGTCAACAGTTGCGCGTGAACTTCCAGTCCGATGACGGGTTCGTATGTTTCCCAAGCAGTCTTCAGTTGCTACACTCAGCCTTGCTGCTCACGCACCACTCGACGAATTTTTCCGCGCAATAGGTGGGCTTGTTGATCGAAGTCAACGTTCTCAAGTTCGCCTGTGTGTGCAACATCCCCGTTGATGTTCATGGCTTCCTCCGAGATTATTTTCGTCCCTTCTTGAACGATTTCCGAATCGCCTCGATTTGATTCAGGTGGTTGATGTCATGACCTGCCAGCATCATCGCCATGCGTTCGACGGTTTCCTTACCTCGCTCAGAGTGCATGCCGAAGCGCTCCCACTCCTCATCTGTCAGTCGCTTGAAAAGAGTAATGTTCGTGCGACGCAGAGCAGCGAACATGTCAATGCACTCGTCAACATCCGCCTTTTCGTATTGGAGATTCTGCGCCCACGCATCTTGATCGAATGCCATGATCGGCAAACCAGATTGTGCAAGTGCGAACCGGATGCGCCACGACATCGCAATTTCGGCATCTGCGAGGTGCGCAACGATTTGTGTAATAGACCATTTCTGGGCGGCCGGCTGGTAGCGAAGCTGTTTCTTCTTTAATCCCTTTGTGAGTTTGCGCAGACGCTTTGGCGTGCGCGACACCACTTTGAGCGAGTCCTTGCCCAGCACGTTCGAGAGGATTCTCTTCGAATACGGATTGGTAATGTCATCAACGCTTTCGAGTTTTCGCATGGGGTTTCTTTTTGACTTTGTAGAGTGCTTGTTTTTCACGGATTATTCCTGTGAGAGTCTGTGATGCCTCATCATATCGAACTTCCCGCAGTTCGAGTTGCTTCCCGCTATCAAAGCGTGCCACGCGCTCTCCCAACTCCATGATGAGCGCAACAATTCTCGGAAGCGCCTCCTCGATCTTTCCCACTCGTTTGTTCAACTGCTCAAACTGTTGCACCAATAGCTGTTCAACTTTTTGCATATCTGTGGTGAGATCGTCCAAGAGTTCGACTCTCACTTTGATGTCTCCAACAACAGCGGTCAAGACATCGAGTCGCTCATCGACTGCGTTAAGGCGTTTGTCGACTGCATCAAAGCGTTTGTCAACTGCATCAAAGCGTTTGTCAATAGCTTTGAACTTCGCGTCCAACCGATTGTTCAAATCATCGAAGTACTTCCGAAAGTCGCCATTGGTGTCCATGGAATAATTCTTTCTACCGCAATCATTCAATTCCGAATCGCTTCTGTCACCTTATGTGCAGCATCCTTCAAATCCTTCGCGACATGAAAGTCCATTCCTGATCGTTCCAGAATCTCTCCTGCCAGTTCAGCATTTGTTCCCGCAAGTCGAACGACGATCGGAAGACCAACGTGTACTTTCTTCGCGGCTTCGACAACGCCCGTTGCAACGCGGTCGCAACGCACGATGCCGCCAAAAATGTTGATGAGAATTGCTTTCACGTGCTTGTCGGCGAGAATGATCTTGAATCCTTCTTCCACTGTTTGTGCGCTCGCCGTCCCTCCAACATCGAGGAAATTTGCAGGCTCGCCGCCAGCAAGTTTGATGATATCCATCGTTGCCATGGCAAGCCCAGCGCCGTTGACCATGCAGCCGACGTTGCCGTCGAGCTTGATATAATTGAGATTGGATTTTGACGCCTCGACTTCCAGCGGGTCTTCTTCATCAAGATCGCGAAGGGATGCGAGTTCCGGATGACGATACAATGCATTGTCGTCAAAGTTGATTTTCGCGTCCAACGCCACGATGTCTCCCTCGGCGGTAACAACGAGCGGGTTGATTTCCGCTAAGGTACAATCCATCTCATCATACGCGCGATAGAGCGCCTTCAAAAACTTCACGCCGTTCTTGAACGCGTCGCCGTTTAGGCCGAGCCCAAACGCAAGATTGCGCGCTTGAAAGTCTTGGAAGCCGATCGCCGGATCAACAAATTCCTTAAGAATTTTTTCTGGCGTTTCCGCAGCAACTTTCTCGATTTCGACGCCCCCTTCGGTCGAAGCCATGACAACATTGCGTGAGGATGCGCGGTCAAGCGTAATGCCAAGATACAACTCCCGTGCGATGTTGACCCCTTGCTCGATGAGCAATCGCTTTACCAGTTTTCCTTCCGGTCCCGTTTGATGCGTTACGAGTGTCATGCCCAGTATCTTCGACGCGTAGTCGCGCACTTCATCCAGACTCTTTGCAACTTTCACACCGCCACCTTTGCCGCGTCCGCCCGCGTGAATCTGCGCCTTCACAACCCAAACGTTCCCGCCAATTTCCCGCGCCGCTGCGACTGCTTCATCAACTGAAAACGCGGGCTTGCCTTGCGGAATTGCTACGCCGAATTTCTTGAGAATTTCTTTTCCTTGGTACTCGTGGACTTTCATTTGTTCTCCTTTTTTTTCTACCCTGAGCGAAGCGAAGGATCGTCACTCGTGGAAGATTTGTGTAATAGTTTAGGTTTCAGGTCTCAAGTCTTTCACTGCGAACTACAACGTCACTCACGACACGACGATGTACGACGTTGTGTCCTGATTGTGCCGCTGAGTCGTGGTGGTGGTTCAGGTTGCAGACGTACTATCAATGCTTGCGTTCCCCCAATCATCCAGCATTTCTTTCGCTTTCAGATACTCATCAAGCGGCACAAAAATTTTCGCTGGGTTGTTGAGATTGCTGCGCGACATCGGATTATCTCCGCCGCCGTCCCAAGCATAACCGATCGAGCCGAAGCCCTGCACCTCAACGTGATGCCCCGCGTCTAACAGCAAAGACTTTGCAAGCTCCGCATCGTTTACATCGGTTGAGCGAAACACTTCCGCCCAATCGCCCTCAACGTGGACATCAAGATGGTCGAGACAAAGCACGCGCCGCTCGCTCTCTTCACTACACATCTCACACACGAGCCGCTGGCACACGATGCAGACCCCCGACGCTTCTACAGTCTCATGCACCTCGCAGAAAAGCGCCGCGTCCGTCAGCAGATAGCCGCAGTGCGGACAGAAGTCGCTATCGGCGGTGAGTTCGCCTTCGCAGTTGGAGCAACTCACTCCTGAGCGGAGCGAAGGATCGGCATCTTCTTGATTCACAACTGGTTTGGGTTCAAGGTTCA
>CAYUFU010000014.1:29891-41179 GCA_964444145.1 uncultured Chitinophagales bacterium | reverse complement strand
CCCATGTAGTTTGCTTGCACCGACGAGTCACCGACGGTAATTGCTTCAGCTTTCTTTGCGAGCAGGTCAACGAACTTGTCATACACTTTTTCGTGTACAATGACGCGTGAACAGGCCGAGCACTTCTGTCCTTGAAAGCCAAACGCAGAAACCGTAACTCCTGCCGCCGCTTCATCGAGATCTACACCGTCGTCAACAATGATCGAATCTTTTCCGCCCATCTCGGCGACCACGCGCTTGAGCCACACCTGTCCGGGCACAACCTTCGCCGCCGTTTCGTTGATGTGAATCCCAACTTCTTTCGAGCCCGTGAACGAAATGAACCGCGTCTTCGGATGCGCAATGAGCGTATCGCCGACAGCGCCGCCCGGTCCGCTCACGAAGTTGAGCACTCCGGCGGGCAACCCGACGGCTTCCATGATCTCATAATACTTCCAGCCCGTCAATGGCGAGTCGCTCGACGGCTTGAGCACCACCGTGTTGCCCGTAACAATCGCTGCGCTGGTCATGCCTGTGAGAATTGCGAGCGCGAAATTCCACGGTGGCACAACAACGCCAACGCCAAGCGGAATGTACACAAGCTTTCCCTTCTCGCCTTTGTTCGGCACAACGGGATGCTCGATGCCGTAACGCAACATCTCACGTGCATAGAACTCGAGAAAGTCAATCGCCTCTGCGGTGTCGGCATCGGCTTCAGGCCATGTCTTGCCGACTTCGAGAATCATCGTTGCATTCAATTCGAAGCGGCGCTTCCGCATCAGCTTCGCAGCTTTGAACAAATAGTCCGCTCGCTTGTTGTACGAAACAGTTTTCCACTGCTCAAACTTCGCGACCGCAACCTCCATCGCCTTGTTTGCCAAATCCGCATCGCCCTTTTGAAAGACACCAACAACTTCCGACGGCTTCGACGGATTGTACGAATTGAATTTCGCCTGCGTGTAAATCTTCTCGCCGCCAATGACGATCGGATATTCCTTGTTGAACTCCGAGCGGACTTTTGTTATTGCTTTTTCTTGTGCTTTGCGGTTCGCGGGTTTGGAGAAATCAATGAGTGGTTCGTTTTTGAATTTTGGGATGGGCATTCTCGTTCCTTTTGAAATATGGTAGACTAAATAATATTGTAACTGATTCCAAACGAAAAGTTGAAGGTCGACGTGTTCTGCAAGCGATTATCGTAATCCAGCGCTCGAGTTTCAGGATATCGGAAATATCGAAACACGTTCTTGCGAAAAGCCAACGACTGAACTGCAAAACAACGAAGAGAGTGCCTTTCTGAACTGCTTCCACTTTGCATTCATGATGTTTCCTTTTACCTTCTTGCAATCTACTGCAACGATTGCTTCAGCGCCTCAATCACCGCATCATGCACAGCGGGTCGTACCTTTGCGATTTTTGAATTCGCACGCGTCGGATGAACACGATTCGTCAATAATATAACGAAAAGATTTCTTTCAGGGTCAGCCCAAATGCTTGTGCCCGTGAAGCCCGTATGACCGAATGAGCTTGGCGAGAACAATCTTCCGGCTGATGAACCTATTGGTGATTTCGTATCCCAACCGAGCGCACGCGAACTGTTCTCCGATTGTTTCTTCGTGAACAATTCAATGGTTGAAGAGTTCATGTAACGCACCCCGTTGAACGTCCCACCATTCATCAGCATTTGCATGAAGAGAGCGAGGTCGCTTGCCGTCGAGAACAATCCTGCATGACCCGAAACGCCGCCGAGGAATTCTGCATTCTCATCATGAACCAGTCCTTGGACAAGCTTCTTTCGCCAAAGCGAATCGTATTCTGTTGGGGCAATGTTGTCCAACTTCTCTTTTGGTGGCGTGAACATCGCGTGCGTCATACCGAGCGGTTCGAAGAAATTCCTCTTTACATACACATCAAGCGGATTTCCGCTCACCTTTTCAACTATGTTTCCCAACGTGATGAAGCCGAGATCGCTATAGACTGTCGTATCACCTGGATTGGCGACAAGACTCGTTGCGTAAACTGTATCAAGCACGAACTTCGCATCGGGACAAATCTTCCACAATTGCCGGAAAGGTGGCAAGCCGCTTGAGTGCCGAAGGAGATGACGCAGTGTTATTTCCGATTTCTTCCCTTCCGAAAATTGCGGGATGAACTTTGAGACTCTATCGTCGAGCGAGATTCTCTTTTCATCGTGCAACTTCATCACTGCTGACGTTGTCGCGATCACCTTCGTCAGCGACGCGCAATCGTACATCGTTTCGGGAGTGACTGAAGGGGAATTCGGATCGTACGTGAATCGGCCGAACGCTTTGCTGTATGCAATGCGACCATTTCTCGCGACGACAACTTGTGCACCTGGAAATGCAGAATCGCGAATGGCAGCAACAATAATTGAATCGACACGCTCGAGCTGCTTTGCATCGAATCCAGCATCTACCGGTGTCACGCCTCCACAGCTAATGATAGAGAGGAACTGATCGCCGAAGTCAAACCTCCACGATTTGCGACCTGTTGAATCATTCGCAATGAAGCGAAAGAGAGAATCAACGGTATCGCTGCTCAGCGGCTTCCGCAGAAGTGCGGTCCCGTTTTCAGGCTGAGTTGTTTTGCAACCCAAAAGCATAATCACACTAATGACCAAAAGCCCAACGGGTCGAATTGTCGACCAATAGCAAAATGTCTTCATCGTTTTTTGCAGAGTGCCAATGCCATCAACACCGCGCCTTCCGCTGGTGAACGCGCAGGCGGTTTCACCTCCGCTGATTGAATCTTTTCTTCGATCTTCATCTTGAGAATATGGGAGTACACATTCTCCCGTTCTATCAATCCGCCGAAGAATGAAATTCTTACCTCCGATAGTTCGAGACGCTTAACAAGCGCACAGGCTTGACTTGCCAGCTCATCCGCTCCGGAATTCAGAATGTTGTGCGCGGTTGGATCGTTTTGCTCCGCCGCCTGCAGCACAAGTGGAGCGACCTGTGACGGCTCGAATCTTTCCTGATGCACTGCGGCGATGATTCGCTCTCGGGAATTCAAGCCAAACTCTTTTGCAATCATCTCGGCAAGCACTGGCGAACCGCCGCGTCCATCATAATAGAGTCGTAAAGATTTCAACGCTTCCATGCCCAGGAAAAAGCCGCTCCCCTCGTCGCCAAGCCCTCTTCCCCATCCGCCAATCATAACGCTTTCACCGGAGCTTGTTTTCCCGATTACAACCGAGCCTGTGCCAGCGATGATGACGACGCCAGGACCGCCCTCGAAAGCCCCTTCTAGTCCGATGCGCGCATCAGTTTCGATCGTGATGGGAAGTACCGCTCCAGCGAGTGAATAGATGAGCGAGCGAAGTTTGACGCGGCTTTCTTCTGATCCTGCGCCGGCGAGTCCAAGCACAAGCGAACGCAATTCGATCGGCGAGCAGTTCGCCGCTTCACAACACTCTGTGATGAGTTGAAAAAGATTGGATGCGGCAGTCTCGAAACCTACGACGTTGGGATTACTCGCCCCCACAGTTCGCCGAGCAAGCTCGCGGCCGCTCAGGTCGGCAACAACGCCGAGTGTTTTCGTTCCACCGCCATCGGCGCCGAAGACGAGAGCTGCTGAAGGTGTCGAGTTCTTAGAGTTGATAGCGTTTGTAGGGTTAGTTGAGTTGGACATGGGCACATCGTCCTTCAGGACAATTGTGTCGAACACGATTGACGCTCACGATACGCTCAAGCGTGCATCGTCGTGCAAGGTGACTTTTTGAACAGGTCATCATGACGTCCCGCTCGGTCAATCAAGGTTCGAGCTTAACCACCGCTCCATCTCTTCAACCGCCATTCCTTTCCGCTTCGCATAATCCTCCAACTGGTCGCGCTGGATTTTTCCAACGCCAAAGTATCTGCTCTGCGGATGAGCAAAATACCAACCGCACACCGACGATGCAGGGTACATGGCAAGCGACTCCGTCAGCCGTATGCCGATTGTTGCTGTCGCATTCAACACATCAAACAGCTTCCATTTCTCCGTGTGGTCGGGACAAGCGGGATACCCGGGTGCAGGACGAATGCCAATGTAATGCTCTTTGATGAGTTCGCCCTTAGAGAGTTGTTCGTCCTTGGCGTAGCCCCAAAATTCTGTTCGCACTTTTTCGTGAAGCCGCTCAGCGAATGCTTCCGCCAATCTATCAGCCAATGCTTGCAGCATGATCTTGCTGTAATCATCGTGCGCAGCTTCGAATTGTTTGATATGAGGCTCGATGCCATGAAGCGTAACCGCAAACGCTCCGATGAAGTCCTTCGTGCTCAACTCTTTCGGTGCAATGAAATCTGCAAGCGACAGGTTTGGCTGGTTCGAGGATTTTTTGAGTTGCTGCCGAAGAAACTCCAATTTCACATCCGATTGTTCACGCTTCACGATGACTTCATCACCGTCACTCGCCGCTTCCCAGAAACCAATCGTTCCTTTTGCGGTGAGCCATTTCTCGGAAATGATTTTGTCGAGCAATGCATTTGCATCGCTGTAGAGTTTGGTCGCCGTTGCGCCGACCTTTGAGTCATGAAGAATATCCGGAAAACTGCCGTGGAGTTCCCATGCAATGAAGAACGGCTTCCAGTCAATGTATTCCCGCAACTCCGCCAACGACCAGTCTGGAAACACTTTCGTTCCGGTAAACGCCGGCTGAACGGCAACGAAATGCGTCCAGTCAATTCTATCCTTGTTACGCAAAGCGTCTTTGTATGAAAGAAACGCCGCCGTCGTTCTGCTTTTGTCAAACCGCTCTTTCAACTCAGCATATTCTTTGTTGATGCTGCTGAGAAACTCTTGCTTCTGGTCTTTGCTCAGCAACGAACCCACCACCGTTACACTGCGTGAGGCATCAAGAACATGGATGACACCGTGATCGTATTCCGGGGCAATCTTGACCGCCGTGTGTATGCGCGAGGTCGTTGCGCCGCCGATCAGCAGCGGCTGTGTCATACCCCGACGTTTCATCTCTTTACTAATGTGGACCATCTCATCGAGCGAGGGGGTAATCAATCCACTCAGCCCGATGATGTCGACGTTCTTCGCTTGGGCTGTGTCGAGAATCTTGTCGGCAGGAACCATGACTCCCAAGTCAATGATGTCGTAGCCGTTGCAACCGAGAACAACGCTGACGATGTTCTTTCCAATGTCGTGCACATCGCCTTTGACTGTTGCAAGAAGAATTTTTGCAGGACCTGCACTCTCGGCGTTCGCCGTTCCTGCACCGAGGTGCGTCTGCTTGCGCTCTTCTTTTTCCGCTTCGATGTACGGCGTCAGAATCGCAACGCTCTTTTTCATCACGCGCGCACTTTTGACGACCTGTGGTAAGAACATTTTGCCGGAGCCGAACAAATCCCCCACGATATTCATCCCGTTCATCAACGGTCCTTCGATAACATCGAGCGGACGAGGATATGTTCGGCGTGCTTCCTCCGTGTCAATCTCCACATACTCTGTAATGCCGTGGATGAGGGCATGCGCAAGCCGCTGTTCGACTGTGTCGTTGCGCCACGCCTCGTCTTTTTTCGCCTCCTTTTCCTTCCTCTTAAACGTCTCTGCAAAAGCAATGAGCCTCTCTGTGGCTTGGTTGTTCTCATTGTTGCGATTCAGGATAACATCCTCGCACAGCGTTTTCAAGTTCGGTTCGATCTCGTCGTACACAGGCAACTGTCCTGCGTTGACGATGCCCATATCCATGCCCGCCTTGATCGCATGGTAGAGAAAGACAGAATGCATTGCTTCTCGGACAGCATCATTGCCGCGAAAGGAGAAGGAGAGGTTACTCACGCCGCCGCTCACTTTGACTAGCGGATGTTTCTGCTTGATGATGCGCGTTGCCTCGATGAAATCAACGGCGTAGTTGTTGTGTTCTTCGAGCCCCGTTGCAACGGCGAAAATGTTCAGATCGAAGATGATGTCTTGCGGTTTGTAGCCGACCTCTTCGGTAAGAATACCGTACGCACGCTCGGCAATTTCGACTTTTCGTTGCAATGAATCGGCTTGCCCTTTTTCATCGAACGCCATGACGATAACTGCGGCACCATAGTCCTTGCACACCCGTGCATGCTCGATGAACTTCGCCACACCTTCCTTCATCGAAATGGAGTTGACGATACACTTGCCTTGCACGCACTTCAAGCCCGCTTCGATGATCTCGAACTTCGACGAGTCAATCATGATCGGGATTTTTGCGATGTCAGGTTCGCTCTGCAAGAGATTGAGGAATCTCGTCATCGCCTGCTTGCCGTCTAACAACGCATCATCCATATTGACATCGAGGATCTGCGCGCCGCTTTCCACCTGCTGCCGCGCCACACTCAACGCTTCCTCGTAGTTTCCCTCCTTGATGAGCCGTGCAAACTTGCGCGAACCCGTGACGTTCGTCCGCTCGCCAACGTTGACGAAATTTGTTTCGGGACGTATGACGAGAGGTTCGAGACCTGAGAGGCGGAGATATGGTTTTATCACCTGCATGAGATTCGACTTGATCTACGGCGGCTTGAACTTCCGTGTTGGAACATTGGATCATTCAGAGAGCAAAAAGAACAGGTCGCTCTTAACGAAGCTTGTAACTTCACATGGAATGCCCTTACTACAAAGAGATCGGACCTACGGTGCCTCGTCTGCGCACACGATGAATCCCGTAGGGGTGTTCTACTTGTCGAAATCAAAACGAGAGCGAAGCCACGAAAGCTCCGTGAGGAGCGACCTATGGTGTTTTCGCCACCTATAATTAACGTTACGCAAGGCGAGCACAACGACTCTCAGCGAAAACATCATTGAACCCTTTTGCCAAGGGCATCCCTTCGGGACAGGGTTCACACCAAAAGGGTATTTCCAACACCGAGGGCCGTGAGCATCCGACAGAGAACATCAAACGGCTTCTTCACCGACAGGCAACACACGTGGCTGAATCGCCTCCACATGTTCAGCGATGGCTCGAATATGGTCAGGCGTCGTGCCGCAACAGCCGCCGACAATATTCACGAAGCCTTCGCGAGCCCACTCCTCGATAAAACGAGCCGTCTGCTCGGGCAACTCATCGTATTCGCCCATGGCGTTAGGAAGACCCGCATTCGGATAGGCAGAAACGTAACAGGCAGCCATCGCACTCAATTCTTCGATGTGGCTTCGCATTTGCTTCGCCCCCAGTGCACAATTCAAACCGACGCTCATGGGATTGGCGTGCTCGATGGATGCGTAGAAGGCTTCCAGCGTCTGCCCGCTGAGTGTTCGTCCGGAAGCATCAGTAATCGTTCCGCTGATCATAATCGGCAGTTCGCTTTTCTTCGTCTCGCGGAAATACTTCTTTGCTGCAACAATTGCCGCCTTCGCGTTGAGCGTGTCGAAGATCGTCTCGATCAGGAGTGTATCCACACCGCCCTCTACTAAGCCACGAATCTGCTCGTAGTACGCGTGCATCGCATCATCGAAGGTCAAGGCTCGATAGCCGGGATTGTTGACATCGGGTGAGAGACTCAATGTTTTGTTGAGCGGGCCGATCGAACCGGCAACAAACCTCGGTTTGTCGGGTGTTGCAAACGCATCGGCGGCGGCACGTGCATTCCGCGCGGCGGCAAGGTTCAATTCCTCTGCGAGATCCTGCATCTGGTAATCCGCCATGGCAATGCTCGTGCTGCTGAATGTATTCGTCTCAATAATGTCCGCTCCGGCTTCGAGATACTGCCTGTGGATGCCGATGATGATGTCGGGTTGGGTAATGCTGAGCAGGTCGTTGTTGCCTTTGAGATCAACATGCCAATTCTTGAATCGCTCACCGCGATAGTCCTCCTCGCGCAACTTATGACGCTGGATCATCGTCCCCATTGCGCCGTCAATGATGAGGATGCGTTCTTCGAGACACTGCTGGATTGTTTTCATGATTCGATTCCCTCTCGCGATGCAAACTACACTTGTTTTGACGCCGCCGTGTGTCGCAGTTCACTGAAACAATAACGGCGAGCTTTTGCTCGTCGTCTTATATCGTAAGCGGGTGATGGCCTCTCTCAACAATCCCCGCAAACCGCCGTCGTCTATAATCTTCCGTTATTCGTAACTGATCATGCAGCGGCTTTTTCGAGGAGTGGATACTCTTTCACAAGTTCATACAACGTCGTTCGCTGTGCCGCCGCGAAGCCCGCACCATGAATCAACTCAATGCACTCTTCCGTGTTCGTCTTGTTCACAAAGTTTGCGGCAGCGTGAACATTTTCTTCGAGCAGTGTTCCGCCGAAATCATCTGCGCCGAAGTGCAGAGCAATTTGCCCCGCCTTCTTTCCTTCCGAGAACCATGAAGCTTGAATGTGATCGAAGTTGTCGAGATAGATTCGGCTGAACGCAATAAGTTGATAGTAGCGTGTTGCCGTTGCGTAGTGCGGAATGATTTTCTCCAACGGCGTGTTGCCCGGTTTGAAACTCCAGGGGATAAAGGCAGTGAAGCCGTGATACTCATCCTGCAAACGCCGAATCGCTTCGAGATGCTCGATGATATCTTCGTCCTTTTCGAGATGGCCATACATCATCGTTGCCGTGGTCTTGAATCCGATCTTGTGCGCTTCGCGCATGACCCTCAGCCAATCCTCACTCGTCCCTTTCTTGTTGCTGATTTTTTTCTTCACGCGGTCCGAGAGAATTTCGGCGCCGCCGCCAGGGATTGAGCGTTGCCCAGCATCCCATAACTTTTGCAAAACCTCTTGAACCCTGAACCCTGAAACTTCTGACATACCGATTATTTCCGAAGTCGAATAGAAGTGCGGATAAATTTCGGGAACTTCCTTGATTGTCCGCTCAACCATTTCGACATAATACTCAAACGGAATCGCGGGATTCACACCACCCTGTAACAACACGGTGGTCACGCCCTTCTTTGCCGACTCTTTGAAATTCTGAATCATCTGGTCAACGGTGTACGTGTACTCTCCCGCCTCGCCCGCATGACGGTAGAACGCGCAGAAGATGCAATCAATGTTGCAGACGTTCGTATAGTTCGGATTCGTATCAATCACGAACGTGACGGCGTTGCGCGGATTTTTTCGGAAACGAATTTCGTTCGCAAGCTCGCCAAGATCGAGTAGCTCGCCTCGCTGGAGAAGGAATAAGCCATCTTCGGGAGTTAGACGCTCACTCTCCCTAATTTTTTTCGAGATTATTGAAGTCCGCATGTCGGGTTGGTAGTGTCTCAGTTTGGATTTTCTGTCGATTTCCATCCCAATTCTCCCCACAAAATCTGTGTTTCACCTGTCAACCGATCTATTCGTACTGGGAACTGTCCTGGGTCGGTGGAACGGAGAGAGGTTGCCACAGGGAGATACAAATATCGGGTTGGATAGACATAATACAGTATTAAAAGAATCAGAAGCGCGACGACAGCATATTTTTTCATGGCAATTTCCTCTTATCGATTTGATGTTCCTAATCCAAGAAAATCTTAAGCTCTGTGAGCCTTTGTGTACATTGTGCCTTTGTGGTTTAGGTTTTTGTCGAGTTCTGCGTAACATCAGTGAATTATTGTAGCCATCGCGCGAGAAGTTTCTTCACATTCTCATGCGAGAGAACCCGACCTTCCCGAAAATCCGCTTCGCCTTTTTCGATTTCACGAAGCAGATAGGCTTCGTAGATAATATCATCGAAGGTAGCGGATGCCTTCATCCCCTTGAGAACTTGTTCTACTTGCTCGCGCGGTGTGGCGCGAGCGGCGTCACTCTTCGTACGATATGTCGCGAGTTGCTCTGTCACTTTCGGCAGCGTCGCCTCACTCGAACATTCTTAACTCGTGCATTAAGGTTGAAACATCGCGACGACTATCTAACACACTTTTGATTCTGCACTCGTTGCCGACGATACGATACATTATTCTATACGGAGGCATTATCACTTCGCGATGGACTCTCGAATCATCTTCTGGAACAAACCTACCAGCCTGAGGAAAGCGCTTTAGGATGCGAACTGATTTTCTGATCCTCTTCATGACGGCAACCGCCGACCTTACCGAATCGCGGCTGATGTATTCTGCAATCGAAAGTAGCTGGTACGTTGCATGCGCCGACCAGACTACTTTAGCCATTTGTCTATCATCTGCTCAACATCTTCGTTGGAGAATACTCTCCCATCGCGAAAATCTTTCTCGCCTTGCTCAAGATTGTGCAGAACATACACCCTGTACAGTATGTCTTTGTACGTGGCACTGTCTTTCATTCCGTCAAGCATCATCGTTACACGCTTTCGAGGTGGAATCGTAAGTGTATTTTTCTTTTTCGCCCGCTTTTGCTTTACAAGATATGGGGCTAATTCTTCTTTCACCTTTGGCATCGTAGCCTCCTTTAGACTTTGACTAACCCAACTTCAGCAGCAAATTCTCGAAACTTCCCCATCGCCTCCCTCTCTCGCTCACCAAGATGGAAATTGAATCCAGCGAGATATTCGCTCGCCTCTTCCGCTGTCAGCCCAATCTGTTTTCCATGTAACTCCCCAATCAGCGCGAGCTCATCTTGACTTTTCGCGAGCGAGGAATGAACGAGACTTCCCAATTCTCTCTTCGTTTCGGAGCTCAACGACTTCTTCATAGCCCATACCGCAAACACAAACGGCAGCTTTTGCCAATCGTACCATTCCTTCGCCAAATCATACACAAGCTCGAACCCGTTCAGTCCAGTTTTGTTCCAGCGCAGCGCTTCGTCGCCAATTAGCAACACGGCGTCGTACTTCGAGTAATCGTTCACGCCTGAGTGAAGTCGCTCGAACTTCGCGCGGACGCCGTATTTCTTTTGTAACAAAACCTTGAGCAACTTCACCGACGTTGCGGTGTCGTCCGTGATACCGATTATCTTCCCGTCCAATCTATTCCAGCCTTCGTTGGAAAAAAGCATCACGCTCTTCACCTGGTCGCGCGTCGCGATACACCAACCCATCAACTCAAGTTGTTCCTCTTGTTCAAAATAATCCATCAACGAAAAAAGTCCTGCATCAATCTGACCTTGCTTGCTCAATACACCCATGCGCCGCGGTGTAATGGGCAGAATCTTGTATTGCTCTTTCTCCAAGTTCGCATAGAACGGCACGGAGTTGAGATACGGGATCTTGCCGATCACATTCTCGGTATACAGCGTTAGCGGATTGTAATAGACATCGCGTTCAACGGGGATCTTACCCGCATCCTTGATGATGCGGATAATCTGCTCCTTCGCAAGCGTCATCGGACTGATTGCGCCTGCGTCGTGCGCAATTTTTTCTCCGCCGACTGTTCCGTCCATATCATCCGCGCCGAAGTTGAGTGCCATTGCAGCGACTTCTTCCGTCAACATCACCCA
>CAYUFU010000014.1:25602-29791 GCA_964444145.1 uncultured Chitinophagales bacterium | reverse complement strand
GCTTGCAGTTGCCGCAGCACTTCCTCGATCGGCATCTTGAATTTCTTGTGGAAGAAGTCAATTTCGACGGCTGTGAAGGCTTTCACATCCGTGTTGGGATATTGTTTCGTAATCGAGCGGACGATGTCGAGGTATCGCTCCCATGGCCAGTCCGGCGGCATGCCGCCCGTGATGTGCACTTCGTGAATGTGCGGCGTGAGCTTGCCGAGTATTTCTTCCGTCGTCATTTCATACGCGTCTGGTCGCCCCTTCTTCGTCGCGAAGTCACAGAACTTGCACGAGAGAACGCAGATGTTCGTGTGCTCGATTTTCTGATTGAGAACAAAATACACCGCGTCGCCGCTCCTTTGCTGCTGAACGAAATGCGCCATTTTGCCGAGCGAGATGAGGTCACTCGTTCTGTACATCGTCAAGCCGTCGTCAAGCGTCAGCCGTTCGCCGCGTTGGATTTTGTCCCAGATGGGATGAAGGTGTGTGTCTCTGAAGGTAATATCTGCTGTCATGTCGTCGTTCAGGTTTTGCAATCGTCATTGCATGAAAATATACAAAAACGCCTCCGAACTTGCCGAAGCCGCCGGCGGCAATCCAACAACTCTCATGCTTTTCTCAACGAATGCGTCTCCTTCAGCAGAGCGTTGCCAATTCTCGTAAATGTTGTTTCGCACTTATTGCAGAAATACTGCTCACATGAATTGAGAGGAAAAACCTTACTGCCAATACGAATCCCACCGCTCGTCAACCCGCTTCACGATTTCGTCCGTCATCAGGAGCGGCTTGGGATACCCCTCTTTCCACGTCGCATCAATGCCCATGACTCCGTGATAGACCGGACTGATGCCGATCATTTTCTGATCTGTAAAGATAACGTCGCGCTCGCAGTCGAATCGCGTAAACACACCCCAGATGTAGTTTTCCCTATCGTGCATATCCACGTCCTGGCTGACTGCAGCAATGAGCTTGAGCGGCGCGAGGTCAGGAAGAGCAACCAGCTTTCGGATGATTTGCATGCCCGCTGTTGGTTCGAGCTTCGAGGTTTGGGGTTTGAGGTTCGCCGAAAACTCTGATTCAACCTTCACCAGCAACATCGAATCATGAACAAGATTGACTTCCATGATTCGCTTGTCAAACGACGGCAAAGATGCAATGCGGGCTTTCATTTGCTGCTGCTCTTCCTCCCCAACCCCGAACCTCGAACCCCGAACCGGTTTCCTCGTCGCATCGAGAATCATCTTGCTCCCCAAATTCATCCTGAAGCTGGTGAAGTCAAGCGTATCGAGCGGAACCTTGGGAATCATCACGAAATCATAATGCGGGTCGAAATTGTCGCGCACGCTCTTCATCACTTCGTCGAAGTTGCGCACATTCACTCCCTCTGAGACGAGAATGATGCACTTGGTGAGAGAAAGCTGCGACATACCCATCAAGCCGAGGGCAGTTTTCATCGCTTCCTTTTGGTAGCGCTGTTCAACCGCCACGACAAGCAAGTTGTGAAATCCAGCCTCGTAGTACGCCCACATATCGGCGATTTCCGAGTGAATCAATTTCACGAGGGGACCAAGGATTTGCTGCGTTGCGTCGCCGAGCCACTTGTCCTCCATCGGAGGGATGCCAACCACGGTTGCAGGATACACTGCATCGCGCCGATGCGTGATAGTCTTGATATGAAAAACGGGAAACTCCGCCGCGTGCGAGTAATGTCCGAAGTGATCACCGAACGGACCTTCCATTCTTCGTTCGTTCGCCGGCACAACGCCTTCAAGAATGAATTCAGCATGTGCGGGGACTTGCATTGAAATGGACTTTGCTTGGGTGAATTCAATACGCTTGCCCTGCAGAAATCCCGCGAACATCGCCTCGTCAATATTCTCGGGCAGCGCAGCAATGGTCGCAAGGAGCAATGCAGGATGTGTTCCGAGTGCAACAGCAAGCTCAAAGTCTCTCCCCAGTTTTTCAGCTTGATAGTAATGGAACCCGCCACCCTTTTGAATCTGCCAATGCATGCCTGTTGTCGCACGGTCGAACACATGCATGCGATACATACCGATGTTTCGTTTTCCAGTACGCGGGTCGTAGGTGATCACTTGAGGAAGGGTGATGAATCGCCCTCCGTCTTCGGGCCAACAGGTGAGAATCGGAAGCTCATCAAGATTCGGCTTCTCGACAACCTGCTGCACAATGGCGGAGGAACTTCTTCTTGTCGGTGCTTTGAGCAGGCGCGTGAGAACCGGTCGGTGCTTGGAGATTAGCGACAACTTCGGCGGCATCGCATCCATCATGAACTTGATAAGTTCTTCACCGAGATGTTGGGGATGTTTGTTAAGCGCAAGCTCGCAGCGATGTTCACTCGCCATCGCGTTGATGACAAGCGGATAGTTCGAGCCTTTGACCTTCTCGAACAGGAGTGCGGGACGCTTCTGTTTGATTGCTCTCGTTGCGATCTCGGTAATTTCCAAATAGGAATCTACCTGAACCTTCACGCGATGAAGCTCGCCGACAGATTCGAGGTAGCGCGCAAAGTCGCCGTAGGTGAGAAAAAGCATGCTACCTCATCAAGAGCAATGTTGAAAGAGGCAGTGAAACTATACGGGGATCATCCGCTGCGGCATCGTCCAAGAGAGTGACAAGAATCCCAAACGGTGCATTGTAGTGAGCTTTTTCAATGAATGACCTCAGTCCAATGGTGTCGCGATAGTCAATATGCCGACGGTATTTGACTTCAACAGGTATTCGTTGTTCTCCCACTGTCAGGATAAAATCAACTTCCGGCTCGGCGCCTCGCTCTGGGAAGTGAGCAACATCGAGATTGACGATGGATCGAAAGAAATATCCTGTGGCACTTTCGGCAACTCTTCCTGCCAAATCAGACAAATGAGGAGATGCCTCAAGACCCGTGGGCGTTAGGGGAACGACTTCCTGAAGCCATGCAGCGCGCAAGGCATGATCACAAAGGCAGAGCTTCGATGCGCCACGCTTTTGCTTCAACCGGAGTTCGAGCGGCTCGATCAAACGCAACAACAACGTGCCATCGAGAAACTTGAGATAAGTGAGTACACGCTGCCAGCCGAGGTTTGCATGCATCGAGCGCCGCAATTCACTGAGGGAGAGCGCCTGGGAAGGAGACTGACCTATGTAGCGGCACGCAAGCCGGAAAACTTCTTCAAGCAAGTGTTCATCGCGTTTTTGCCCTCGTGGACCCATGCGAAGATCATGGTGAATTGCTCTCTGAATCACGGTCTCCTTTAGGAGATCTGCAATGTTCTCCCACGGCAGATCTTCCCGCGCCTGGGCAACTGGGTAGGCTCCGCGAGCGGAGTATGCCTCGAACGCACGTCGTCGTATCTCCGAGTTCTTTTCACCATAGTGCCGAAGTTCATGCCAGAAGGCTTTTTCCTTCATCGGTGCCAGACCGTTCTCTGGGAGATATGCTGCAGCTGTACCGAACTTGCGCATCTCGGCAATTTCTCGTAATAGCAAAGGACCCATCTCGAGTGTCGTGATCCTCCCTGCAAGACTATCTCTCCCAGCTTCAATACGGAGCGCAGAACTCCCTGTGACCACGACCCGAACAGGTTGCATGTCTACAAGATGTTTGAGCTGTGGCGCCCAATCCGGAAGATTCTGCACCTCATCAAGAAAAATGAACACCTGCTCGCCAGCCCACGCCGCCGCGTTGAGGCTCTTGCCAAGAACTTTTTCAGAATACCACCTGACCAATTCGAGAATCGGATCCGTAAGTTTCTTGAGCTGCGGCAATTGATCGAATTGAACACGAAAGATGCGTGATGGCTTGACACCTTCATCGAGTAGGGAAGTGATGACCTGATTCAAAAGTGTCGTTTTGCCAATCTGCCGGGGACCGCGCAGGACAGTAATCGGTGTGGCTCCGTTCTTTGCTCCCTGCAAGACTGCTTTGAATGCCCACCGACGTGTTTGGGGAAGTCCATAAATTCGCTCACCTTGCCACCAAGGATTGTCCTCTCGGAGTGTTGCCTCCAAACCGGCTGTAAGCATAGAGAATAATGTGGGTTGACTCACCGTCATCCGATCGTGATGAAAACTTTCCAGCGCTACTCGAACTCCTCTGCGCGCCACCCTTTTCCGCTCCGAATCCCTAACTGCCCCATCACCTTGTCTGTAAACGCGGAGACGTATTCATCCACTGTCTTCGGAACAAAATAGAGCGGCGAAG
>CAYUFU010000014.1:0-25502 GCA_964444145.1 uncultured Chitinophagales bacterium | reverse complement strand
CGTAAGGCTTCAGGTCTTTGTCGCTCATCTGGAGCTCGTCCCGAAGCAACACCTTTCCCCAGGAGCTCACGATGAGATATTTGTCGGCTGGACATTTTTTCAGGAAATCCAACGCATACACCGCCCCTGAAGATCCTGTTATGCCGACGACGATTTTCATAAATGAACTCCAACCAACACCATCACGAACACGCACAACCCTGCTACAGCGTTGATCTTGAAAAACGCGAGCTCAACATCTTCCGCTTTCTTCTGCTCGAGATAGAGAAGATAGCCCGTGAGCATGAGCAGGGGCAACGCAAGGAGTGAGAACGGGGAATAGAAAAACAATCCCGTCAAGAATCCATACGCGATGAGATGAAACAGGGCAGAATACTCAAGCGCTCGTTTCCTGCCGAAGCGAGACGGAAATGAATAGAGCGATTCTTTCTTGTCGAACTCTTCATCGAGTGTCGCGTAGATAATGTCGAACCCCGCGACCCAAAAGAGTGTAAACAACGAAAGCAGCGCCGGAGCCAAGAGATTATCGAACGATGGCGAGATCGCGAACCACCCGCCGAGCGGGCCCATCGCCAACCCCAACCCGACGCCGAAGTGCGCAAGCGGCGTATAGCGCTTCATCGTCGGATAGATAATGAAAACGACGAGCGGTATCGGCGACAGATAAAAGCAAAAGTCTGAAATGAAATAGGCGGACCCGAAGTAGAGCGCGAGTCCCGCGAACATCACGCCGAGCGCTTCTGTCATGTTTATGCGTCCACTCGGCAATTCGCGAACCACTGTACGGGGATTGCGTCCATCAATCTCTCGGTCAATGATCCGATTGATGGCGAAGGCAGCCGTACGCGCCCCCGTTGCCGCAGTCAACACAAGAATGAGAATGGGCAACGGCGGAATCGTATCGTTCGCCGCAAGCATCACGCCGCTGTAAATAAGCGGCAGCGAAAAGAGGGTATGCTCGATCTTTACAAACGAGAAGAATTTTTTCATTTCAGGTTGCGCGTTTCTATTTTCCGTGGCAATCACTTCTTCAGGATCGGCGTCACTCCCACTCAATCGTCGCGGGCGGTTTCGAGCTAATGTCATAGACGACCCGGTTGATGCCGCGAACTTCATTCGTGATGCGCGAAGAAATTGTCGCAAGTACGTCGTGCGGCATTCGGTACCAATCGGCGGTCATGCCGTCAACGCTCGTTACGCAGCGGATGGCGCACGTGTATTCGTACGTTCGTCCATCGCCCATCACTCCAACACTTCTCACCGGTAGCAACACAACGAACCCTTGCCAAATGTCGCGGTAGATGCGAGCTTTCTTGATCTCCTCGACGAAGATCGCATCGGCATCGCGCAAGAGGTTCAAACGTTCTTTGGTAATTTCGCCGAGCACACGAACGGCAAGTCCGGGACCGGGGAACGGATGGCGCCAAATCAACTCGTCGCTCAAGCCAAGCTCGTGCCCAACGGCTCGCACCTCGTCCTTGAACAATTCGCGAAACGGTTCGATGAGCTTGAGATTCATCTTCTCGGGCAAGCCACCGACATTGTGGTGCGACTTAATCGTCACCGACGGACCTTTGAAGGAAACCGATTCAATCACATCGGGATACAACGTTCCTTGACACAGAAAATCAACGCGACCGATCTCCTTCGCCTCTTGCTCGAACACCTCAATGAACAATTTGCCGATGATTTTCCGCTTCTTTTCTGGGTCGGTCACACCTGCAAGCTCATGGAGAAACACTTCGCTCGCGTCAACATAGTCAAGGTTGATGTGGAAGCTGTCGCGAAATGTCTTGACGACTTGCTCGCTCTCCCCTTTGCGCATCAAGCCGTTGTTGATGTGGATGCACGAGAGTTGGTCGCCGATGGCTTTGTGCAGCAACACCGCAGCAACGGAAGAATCAACACCGCCGCTGAGCGCACAGATTACTTTTCCGCTTCCAACCCTGGAACGGATTTCTTCGATGGAACTTTGAATAAATGATGCCGAACTCCAACCTCCTTTGCAGCGGCATATCGTGTAGAGAAAGTTGGAGAGCATCTCTTTCCCTTTCGGCGTGTGCACCACCTCGGGATGAAACTGGATACCATAGATTTTCTTGTCCGGATTCTTGATTGCGCAGATGGGTGAGTTCGCAGTATGCGCCATCGGTTGAAAGCCGCGCGGCATTTTTGTCAAGTGGTCGCCGTGACTCATCCACACGGTCGTCGAAGAGGAGCCATTGCGCGCAAACCCGCTGAAGAGGTCGCTGGCATCGTCAATGACCAACTCAGCATGTCCGTATTCGCGGCGTGCCGCTTTGTCAATCTCACCACCGAATTGGTGCGCGATCAGTTGCAAGCCGTAACAGATGCCGAGAACAGGAATACCCAAATCAAAAATTTCTTGGGAAGGAATCGGAGCGTCCCGTTCGTACGCGCTGGACGGGCTTCCTGAGAGGATGATCCCCTTCGGGTTCAGCGCATGTATTTTTTCAACAGGAATATTGAACGGATGGAGTTCCGAATACACCCCCAGCTCACGCACACGGCGCGCAATCAATTGCGTATATTGCGAACCGAAGTCGAGAATGAGAATGAGTTCCGGATGAATCATCAGTGGTGTTGTACGAAGTGCTTGAAAATATACCCAAAAAAACCGCCTTCTCCAACGATCGGTTCCGAAGGACCTTTCGGTCCGTCGCATGGTATGCCGGTGCGCATGATCGGAAAAATATGCTTGATAATGGCGTGGAGTTTTCGTAGCCTTGTCAATCGTCGTGGGATAAAAAACGCTCGGCAGATGTTACTGAAGAAAGGATTTTTGCAGAATAGTCAAAGCAAAGCGGTGATGGTATTGTTATGTCTCATCAGCGTTCATTCTTCCCTGGAAAGGATAGGTCTTCATGAAACCAATAATGATCGCGGCAATAGGCGCAGCACTCATGTGTAATTCTTGCGGCACATCGAAACAGGATCAGATGGAATCAAAAAAAGAATCACACCAAGAGGCAATCCCCACACCTCCGCCTGGTCCTCCCCCGAATACTTGTCTCGTTCATGCACGCGTAGACGAGATTAACAGGACACTCTCCCCTGCAAACGAGAAGGACCCATGCAGCAAAGCTCCGTGTCTCGCCACAATCACCATAGATTCTGTGCTAGGGTACGGTTCTGCTTTTCCAGCCATCCTGACAGCAGGTGCGAAGATCTCAGTCAAATTCCTACACACACTCAACCCGACGAAAGATGTATGGCCCGAAATTCAGCCTCCCCTTCCTGGCTTGCGCGTCGGGTACCGATTCAAAGCACTGTTGAGCGGCTCGGCCGCATTGGGCAAGAAGGACCCTGAGTATTCCATATCCCGCTATGAATTACGGTAGTGGCGGCAACGTAGATGATCAACAAAACTTAGAGGAGGAAAACTGATGAGAAGGCATGTAACGCTTGCTATTACAACCGGCGGGATAGTGTTGTTTCTTGTTTGTTCCGCTTTGCATGTAACATGGCAGAAACCTCATAGGCTCTTGGGCGACAAAGCATCATTCGGTTCTGTTGATAACCCATACGGTCGGCTACGCCACGAATGGAAGATGCTGCATGATCCTCGAACGGGTGAAATTCCGCGCGGCATTCGACAAGGCGAACTCGAGTTTGCCCGAACACTTCCTGTCCGTGAAGATATTGCGGCAAGTGGAGACAACTCCAATGCAACATGGACATCGCGCGGTCCTTGGAATGTCGGAGGCCGCACGCGCGCGTTGGGGATTGACATCAACAATCCCAACATCATCCTCGCCGGCGGGGTGAGCGGTGGTATGTGGCGATCGGTGGATGGCGGTTCGACATGGACGAAGACCACCGCAATAGGGTCGTTGCATAGCGTCAGTTGTTTGGCGCAGGACAAACGGGCGGGACAGACCTCAACGTGGTATTATGGAACAGGAGAGCTGCTCGGTAACAGCACCAGCGGCGGGGTCGGTGCGGCAGCACTTGCGGGAGATGGGATTTTCAAATCTACCAACAACGGAGCGTCATGGACGCAGCTTGCGTCTTCCGGTACTCCACAATTCGACCGGTTCATAGACTACGTTTGGAATATCGCTGTTCACCCAACAACCGGAGCCGTGTATGCAGCGACATTTGGGGCACTCTATCGCAGTACCGACGGCGGCACAAACTGGACTGCTATTCGCGGAGCCGGTTCGCAACCTTATTCAGCACTCACGGATGTTGCCATTGCATCCAACGGGACAATTTATGTAACGGGCAGCCCCGGAGACCCAACAATCGAAGGGATATGGAAATCTACCGACGGCAATACGTGGCAGAATATCACCCCCGGCGATATGAGTTCCGTTGCGCGCATCGTTATCGGTATCGCTCCTTCAAATCCCAATACGGTGTACTTTCTCGCGGAAACACCGAATGTGGGAACCAACAATCATAGCATTTGGAAATACAACGCCGCCACGAACACCTACGAGAATCGCTCGGCAAATCTTCCGGCTTACGGGGGCAATGTCGGTAATTTTGATTCTCAAAATTCCTATGACCTTGTTATTTCTGTAAAGCCCAATGACGAGAATTTTGTACTGATCGGCGGTACGAACCTGTACCGCTCGACGAACGGTTTCGCATCCACTGCCGCAACGGCATGGATCGGCGGCTACTCGACTGCAAATGATATTTCCATTTACGAGAATCATCACCCCGATTGTCACTCGCTTGCCTGGGATCCAACAAACCCGTCGGTTCTCTATTCCGGACATGATGGCGGCGTAAGCAAATCGAGCAACATCGCGGCAACGCCGCACGTGTGGACACAGTTGAGCCGCGGATATCTCACCACGCAGTTCTATACTATCGCCATTGATCATGGCAGTACGAGCGCCGACATTCTCGGAGGGTTGCAGGATAACGGCTGCTATCGCACGACATCCACTTCTTCAACGGCAAACTGGGTCTCCGAGTTTGGAGGCGATGGTGCTGCAACGGCAATTCCCAACGGAGGCGGGTATATCGTTGTCTCCTCACAAAACGGGAGGACCTACTTGGTAGTCAGCCAAACCGACTTTGCCCGCTTGGACCCACAAGGTGGTAGCGGCTATCTGTTCATCAACCCTTTCATCCTCGATCAGAACAATTCGAACATCATGTATTTCGCCGGTGGCAATTACGTCTGGCGAAATAGCAATATCACAACAGTTCCGCGAGGCTCCAATGATCCAGCGACAGCCAACTGGACGAGACTCAACAACAGCGCAGTCGGCGGTCAAACACAAGTAAGTGCTCTTGCCGTCTCGAAAACCAATCCAGCTAACCGTCTTTTCATCGGGCACTCATCAGGCACGGTTGTTCGAGTAGATGGAGCCAACGCCGGAGACCCGACCGGTCTCGATAAAACACCGGGGGGTGGAGCGGGATCGTACGTTTCATCAATCGCTATTGATCCAACGGACGGTAACAAAGTGATTGTTGTGTACTCGAACTACGGTGTGGTCAGCGTTTTCTCCTCTGTCAATGGCGGTGACTCATGGACCAATGTCGAGGGGAATCTTGCCGGCACGAACGGACCATCCTGCCGCACAGCAGCGATTGTTCCGTCCGGTGGGACGACAACATACTACCTTGGCACAAGCACGGGCCTCTACTCGACGACATCACTCAACGGTGGCTCCACAGTGTGGACACAAGAGGGTCCCACGACTATTGGCAACGTTGTTGTCCAAGCGTTGGATTCACGTACGACCGACGGCCTCGTTGTTGCAGCAACCCATGCAAACGGCGTGTACGCTACCCAAGGCGGCGGCGGAGGCGGAGGCGGCACGACAACAACAGTGTATGCTGGCGACGCAAACAACGATCGCGCGTGCGATGTGCTCGACATTCTCCCTATTGGTCGGTTCTTCGGGCTCACGGGTCCGGCTCGTGCGGGAGGATCGACAACGTGGGGCGCTCAGACGGCAACTGTTTGGAGCAATCCGGACGCAACATACGCTGACTGCGATGGGAATGGATCGGTACAAGCAGCAGATGTGCAAGCCCTTATTGACAATTACGGTCGGACGCGTTCGGGCATCAACGATCGTCCCGAACCGGACAAGATCAAAGTCTGCAACGCGCTGCTGCGAGAAATTGATCGGCAAGCATCTCCTTCGCCCGCGTTGAGAGAGATTCGGCGAGAGGTTGTTCGGTATATGCAGCAACAGCTCGGAGTCTCTTTCGACTACGCTCTTGCTCAGAACTATCCGAACCCCTTCAACCCGTCAACCACGATCAGGTTTACGGTTCCTACCCTTGCTCCGCAGTCCGAGTTGACGATCTTCGACATTGCGGGTCAAGCGGTGTGGTCAAAAACGCTGACGAATGTTGAAACCGGAACACACGAAGTCGAGTGGAACGGCACCTCATCGAACGGCGAGAAGGTTGCAAGCGGCATGTATATCTATCGCTTGAGGAGCGGAAACTTCTCCGCATCGAAACGCATGCTCATGTTAAAGTGAAGGAGACACGACAATGAAACGTATTCAACTGCTCACCTTACTCATAGGCATCGGCATACTTTTCGGTAGCTGCAAGAAAGACGACGGCGGAACAGGCGGAAATCAGATTCCCCCTCCGCCCGACCTCTCGGATTTCACCTTTCCTGCAAGCGGGGCAACTTCAGCAACGTTATACGCGCCTTCAACGTCCGTGGTCGTGAATCAGGAGTTCGACATTCGGTTTGTTCTCTACAATGTTACCGATGTGTTCGGGGTCGCTCTTGAGGTTGCCTACCCGGCAGGGAATGTTACATTCTCAAATCATAACATCAATTATGATTTCTTCTCTCCACAAAGTTCTACACTCGGCGTGCGAGGAACGGTCGGAACTTCAGGTCTCTATGCGTTTGGATTGACCTTTGTAAACGGCTCGAATCGTACGGTGAGCGGGAGTGGTTGCGTCATGAAAGTCCGCTTCAAAGCAACAGCGAGCGGAACGGCATCATTCACATTTGCAAAACTCGAGGTCAGAAAAGCTGACGGCAGTCTGATCAGCGTGCCGCAACAGACTGTTGCTGTGAGTATTCAATAACTCCGTGCACCTCGTTGAGATCGAAAGGGGACCCGTTCGGACGCGTCCCCTTTTGTTTTCCGGGTACTCTTTCCGTCGGCGAGTGAATCAGCGGTATCTCCTGAAACCCGATTTAGCATCACGCAAAGCCGCAATGCCGCCAAGTCTGTCTTGGAAATTTAGTGAAAAGGAATTCACCGAGCAGGTGAAGGATGTGAAGTTTTGTAAAGTGCATACAAGCAATTACTCTCAACCATTCTCCACTTCTTTGCGGCTTCGCGTCTTTGCGTGAGATTTCTATGTCGGATTTCAGGTATCTGCTATCGGTTGACAAAGAGAACAACATCGCTTACATTTCACTCAGTTGTTTTGCAGTGCTCTCTCACCCAGCTATGCTTAGGCAGAGCTGGGATTTGTTTTTCTCTTGAAGGATTGAAGGATGGCAAACGTAAAAACAAAACAGGGAGTGATCGGAATTCTCACCGGTGGCGGCGATGTCCCGGGACTGAATCCCGCGATTCGCGCCGTGACGATTCGTGCGTTACGTGAGGGCTATCAGGTCATTGGCATTCGACGCGGATGGGCAGGCGCGATTGAACTTATCCGCGACCCGCAGGCAGACAACAGTGGGAATTATCAGATCCTCACCGAGGAGATCGTGAACAAAGCGGGGCGCACGGGCGGGACGTTTCTTCATACATCGCGCACACGTCCGAGCGCGGTGAAGAGATCTGCCGTGCCCGACCATCTCAAAGACAGATACAGCGCTGAGAAGAATGACTTGACGGAAGAAGTGCTGAAGAATCTTGATCATCTCGGCATTGACTATCTCATTCCCATCGGCGGCGACGACACGTTGAGCTACGGCGTCGAGTTGTACAAACGCGGCGTCAAGGTAATTGCAATTCCGAAAACAATGGACAACGACGTACCCGGCACCGATTATTGCATCGGGTTTAGCACCTGCGTGACGCGCACGATCCGCATGACGAACAGTCTGCGCACAACCGCCGGCTCGCATGAACGCTTGCTGGTGATGGAAGTGTTTGGACGCTACGCGGGGTTCACCGCCATGCTGCCGACGATGGCAGGCGCCGCAAACCGCTGCGTCATTCCGGAGCATCAATTCAACATTGACCGGCTTGCCGAACTATTGGTGTACGACCGTAATCGCAACCCAAGCAAATACGCCGTGGTGATCATCTCCGAAGGCGCGATGTTCGAAGGAGGCGAAATGGTCTTTCAAGATGCGCGCACCGACGCATACGGCCATGCGAAGTTAGGCGGTATCGGTGATTTGGTATCACAAGAACTGGAGCAACGCTCACTGAAGTACAATAACGGCAAGGCGATTCACATCATCAATCAAAAACTGGGATACCTCGTCCGCGGTGGCGACCCGGACGCGATTGACTCGATTGTGCCGATGGCGTACGGAAATCTCGCGCTCGATCTCATCATGCAGAAAATTCACGGCAGACTTGTCGTCCTGCGCAATGGCCGCTATGACAACATGCCCTTGGATGTTGTAACCAGCTCGAAGAAACTCGTGAATGTGAAAGAGCATTACAACACCGAGCGTCTGCGTCCGCATTACAAGAGTTTTGAGATGAAGCCGCTGTTCATCATGACCGGGGATTGAGCTCACGCCACCTTGAATGCAAGTGCAGAGAAGTGACGGACACCGGCATCGGGTGCTCTTGTCCTCGTTCTCAATGTTGAATCTCGACCCAAAAATGGCTACACTACTACAGCATGAAATCCTTATTACCTCAAAGCTTGAACCTTCTGACCGCTTGGTGGTGGCGCCGCTGACGCGCGCGTTGCCACTCAAGTAGCACATTGATCGCAAACATCTTTCACAGTGGAAACGCAGCACGGAGCGTTTCCACTTTTTTGTTTTCTCTCAGCAGACCTCATACCGTGGAAACCTCCGCCGTCAAATTCACAAATCACCATATCCATTTACACACGTACGGAGGTACCTATGCAACGCAAATTCACACTTGACGAGCGGGAAATCCCCGAATCGTACTACAACATTCTCGCCGACCTGCCTCATCCGCTCGATCCGCCACTCCATCCGGCAACGAAACAACCCGTGGGACCTGACGACCTTTCTCCCATCTTTCCGATGGAGTTGATCAAGCAAGAAATGAGCGGCGAGCGCTTCATCGCGATTCCGGATGAAGTGCGACATGCGTACTCGATGTTTCGCCCCACGCCACTCATTCGCGCCATCAACCTTGAGCAATCACTCGACACACCCGCGCAAATTTTCTACAAGTACGAGGGAGTGAGTCCGGCAGGAAGTCACAAGCTCAATACTGCGCTTGCACAGGCCTATTACAACAAGCAAGCGGGAATTCGTCGGCTCGCAACAGAAACCGGCGCCGGGCAATGGGGAAGTTCGCTCGCATTGGCGTGCAAGATGTTCGGCTTGCAATGCAAAGTGTACATGGTACGCATCAGCTTCGAACAAAAACCCTATCGCCGCTCCATGATGCAGGCGTGGGGTAGCGAGATTGTCGCAAGCCCAAGCAACGACACGGCGGTTGGGCGATCCATACGCGAGCGTGAGCCGAACTCCCACGGCAGTCTCGGCATTGCAATCAGTGAAGCGGTTGAAGACGCAGCGACGCGCGACGATACGAACTATTCCCTCGGCAGTGTGTTGAACCATGTCCTACTCCATCAGACTGTGTTAGGCCAGGAAGCGAAGAAGCAAATGGAAAACGCCGGGGTGTATCCCGACATCGTCATCGGATGTGTCGGGGGCGGCTCGAACTTCGGCGGCATCGCATTGCCGTTCATCCGAGACAAAATCGCAGGTGCAAACCTCCGCGCAATTGCCGTGGAGCCGGCATCGTGCCCTTCACTCACAAAGGGCGAGTATCGCTACGACTTCGGTGATGCGGCAGGAATGACTCCGCTGATGCCGATGCATACGCTCGGCAACACATTCATGCCGCCGGCAATTCACGCAGGCGGATTGCGCTATCACGGCATGGCGCCAATCATTAGCCGCTTGTATTTGGATGGGTTGATTGAGGCGCAAGCATATCATCAAGTGGAGGTGTTTGAAGCTGCGGTGGAGTTTGCTCGCTGCGAGGGGATCATCCCCGCACCGGAGTCGGCACATGCAATCAAAGCAGCAATCGTCGAGGCTCAACGCGCGAAGCACGAGGGAACGAAGAAAACCATTCTCTTCAACCTCAGCGGTCACGGGCACTTTGATATGGGCGCATACGACGCGTACTTCGCCGGCGCGCTCGCGGCTCACTAAGCTCTCAGCGAGGCAAAAGCAAGTACTTCTCCCACCGACTCGTGGGAAGCGCGCTCGACGCGCGAGCGCGCTTCTCGAAATTCATAGACGTACATAACGGAACTTGAACCACTCCCACAGTGTTGAGAGTGTGCGTTGCATGAGTGCGCGCGTATAAACTATCACATCACTCTCATTCACTTAGGAGGTCCCTTATGTACCAAAAGAAGTTTCTGCTCTTGCTTCTACTCGCAATGAGCATTTCAGTGACTGCCTGCAATGACGATGAGGCGACAACAAACCCGCCTACTCAGGAAACGTCCCGAGTGCAAGTTGTTCACGCATCGCCGAATGCCCCGGCTGTAGATATTCTTGTGGATGGCACTGTCGTGCAATCGAGTCTGGTATTCCCAAACAATACACCGTATTTGTCCACCACTGCGGGCACGCGCAACATTAAGGTCCGCGTCAGCGGCACAACGACAATTGCGATTGATGCAAACGTCCCCTTCAGTGCAAACTCATCCAATTCTATTTTCGCCGTTGACTCCGTCTCAAAAATTTCTGCACTGGTCGTAACAGACGACCTGACCGCGCCTGCCACGGGGAAAGCGCACATTCGATTCATCCACCTTTCTCCCAATGCCCCGGCAGTTGATGTTGCATTACAAGGTGGGAGCGTTGTGTTCAGCAACAAAACGTTCAAAACCTTTACGCCATTTACTCCCTTGGATGCAGGAACGTATGACCTCGAGGTGCGCCTTGCTGGAACCAACACAGTGGTCTTATCCCTGAACGCCGTAGTCCTCAAGGCTGGTGAAATCTACACGGTATTTGCGCGAGGTTTCGTCGGTGGATCAAGCGGCCAGGAACTGAACGCAAAAATCATTGTCAACAAAGAGGTGACGGGCGCGACAACATCCGGAAACGGACGCGTGATGATCGTCCATGCATCACCGAATGCACCGGGAGTCGAGGCACTGCTGGCAAATACGGTCCTGAACCCCGGTAGCCCACTGACATTTCCAAACAACACAGGATATTTGAGCGTCGCTGCTGGAATGCGAGGCTTCAAAGTTCGTCCTGCAGCAACGACGACGGATGTCATCAATGCGAATGTGTCGGTTGCTGCAAATCAGAATTATTCCGTCTTTGCAACAGACTCGGTATCGAAAATTGCTCCACTCGTCCTCACAGACGACCTGACCCCACCGGCGAGTGGTAAGGCACATGTGCGATTCGTCCACCTCTCGCCAAACGCGCCGGCGGTTGATGTTGCTGTCACAGGTGGCGGGGTCGTATTTGCAAATCGGCGGTTCAAGGAATTCACCCCATTTACTCCTCTCGATGCAGGCACGTACAATCTCGAAGTGAGACTTGCGGGCGGAACTACGGTGGTGTTACCATTGCCGGGAATCGTGCTCCAAGCGGGAAAGATCTATACGGTGTTCGCTCGCGGCTTCGTAGGAGCGACAGGCGCGCAGGCTCTTGGCGCACAGATTATTGTGAACAACTAAGCGAAGCCAACGAGAGTTCAGGCCCATTTCAAATCACAGGGACACGACGCGGTCGTGTCCCTTTTTGTTTTGCCGCTCAACACCTCGGACACTCTGCGGTGCAACCGATGCCTGCCCAAGAGTTTTCTACTTCACGATGCGAACGATTTCGACAAGCCCTTTGCGGAACACTTCCTCGTTCGTCAAAAGGCTCACAACAAGAAGATTGCTTTCCGCAAACTCGAAAAAGTACCCCGGAAAAACATACACGCCGGCTTTCTCCAACAGCTTAAGGCTCCACTCTTCCTCTGTTTTGGTCTTGGGAACTTTAAGAAGAGCATACCAACCGCCTTCAGCCGAGAGCGCCGTAAGTGGACTTTGATCTTGCACCTGTCTGACTAAAGAATAATTCGACCGGACGCGGTTGCCAATCTGGCGTCGAATGTCCTGGCCATGCTTCAAAAGAGCCGGTAACGCAACCTGGACGGGGGTATGAACGGACAAAAATGTATCCGCTATGATTTCCAAGCGATGCAATGCTTCGTTTTGTGCCTCGTCGTTTCCACTCACGACAATCCATCCTAATTTCAACTGGGGCAGTCCACAGAGTTTTGAAATACCGTTCAATGTGAATGTCAAGACATCCGAGTTCGATGCAGTTGAATGCACTCGTCTCTCATCCTCACCAAAGCTGTATTCCGAAAACACTTCATCAACGATAAGCGCAAGCTTGTTGCTGCGACAGACATCGTTCAGCATTGCAAGCTCATCGCGCTTCGCGAACATTCCCGTTGGATTGTGGGGATGAACTACGATCACTGCCTTGGTCAGCGAAGTGACGGCTGTTCGAACAGACTCCGCATCAAGGTGCCACTCTCCATCATAGCGAAGGTAATACGGGCGGAGTCGGACATCATTCATGCGAGCAAGAAACTCGAACAATGGGTACGAGGGCACCGGTACGAGGATTTCTTCACCTGCGTTGCACAGAAGCGTAAACAGCATTGCGTATGCCTCACTCGTACTTGCTGTGAGAACGATGGTGGAGAGATCAACGTGGATCTTTTTCTCACCGTAGTAGGCTGCAATCGCTTCTCGCGCAGAGCGTAGACCTTTCGGATCGGGCGCGTAGTGCAGGGCTTGCGGATGCGATAGTGCCGCGAGGATTTCTTTCGCAGGATAGTGAATACCGACTTCGGTGGGGTTGGAGATTGTGAGATCGAGAATCTCGATGCCGCTCTTGCGCCGCGCCTCAAGAAGTTCTGAGAGTCGGTTTGGTTGGCGACGCCAAGTGGTCCGGACGGAGAACATGTTAGAGGGACTTCATCTGTCTCACACATTTAGTGCGTGTTGAAGCCCACCGCTCTAGTCATTCCCTCCCAGCAGCGCACACAGAACGGCCTTCTGAACGTGCAACCGATTCTCAGCTTGCTCGAAGACTACGGAGTTTTTCGAGTCAATGATGTCGTCAGTCACCTCCTCACCGCGATGTGCAGGTAAGCAGTGCATGAACAGCGCATCGGGTTTCGCGTGCGTAATCAATGCTCGATTGACTTGGTATGACGTGAAGACTGTTCGGCGCACTTCCGCCTCTGCCTCTTGTCCCATGCTCGTCCATGTATCAGTGTAGACTGCATCGGCGTCACGGACCGCTTCGATCGGATTGTGTGTGATAAGGATGCTTCCACCGGATTTGGCGGCGAGTTCCTCTGCACGTTGTGCCAACCGCGCGGCCGGTTCATAGCCGGGGGGCGTCGCAATGGCGAAGCGTGTCCCCCATTTCGCCGCCATCAACATCAGCGAATGCGCCACGTTGTTGCCGTCACCAACGTAAGCAATCTTGAGTTTCTTCACGCTCTTCTTGCGCTCTGCCAGCGTGAAGAAATCTGCCATTGCCTGACAGGGATGTTCATAGTCCGTGAGACCGTTGATCACCGGGATCGCAGCATGGAATGCAAATGACTCGACAATCTCTTGCCCGAAGGTGCGAATCATAACGCCGTTTACCATGCGTTCGAGGTTCTTTGCCACATCATGCACAGCTTCGCGCGTGCCGAGACCGACATCGCCTGTTGGATAGTCAACCAGAATACCGCCGAGTTGGCTCATGCCGAGGGTAAAGGTGGTACGCGTGCGGAGCGAAGGTTTTTCGAAAATCAACGCAAGAGATTTCCCTTTCAGTATCTCAGTGTAGCGCTTGGGGCGATGTTTAAGATCCGCCGCCAAGGCGAACAACGCCTTGATTTCCTGCAGGGAAAAATCGTCCACCGAGAGAAAATCCCGTTCTGCCAGGTGGGCGTAATCGAACTTCCGCGTCGCTTTGTCGGATTGGTTCGACGTGTCGCTCAGGGATTCATGCACGCGCATCGGAGCTTCCTCTATGTATTTTTATGCATAATCATAAATAACTATGCATAGTATGCAGAGAAAGAATCTCAGATGCAAGAGTTTTTTTTTCTACGAGAGCGTCAGGTGCAATCGCCGCCGCGCCGTGCATTAGGTTCGGTGGAACGCGTGGGCGCGTTCCTTGTGAAGGAACTTGTGCAGAACGTCCTCGAGATCGGGTTTCGTTCTTTCCTCGAGCGTGTACTGAACGCGTACGCTGGGCTTCTTGATGTGAATAATCCGCCGTAGATCGACAGGTGTACCAATGACTACGGAATCGCAGGGAACGTGATTGATCGTCGTTTCGAGGTCCCTCACTTGCGTTTCGCCATAGCCCATCGCCGGCAGCAACGCTCCGGTCGACGGATACCGTGCGTACGTTGCGGCTATGGATTTGACTGCATACGGTCGCGGATCAATCACTTCCTTTGCCCCGAACCGTTTTGCCGCCAACATCCCCGCGCCGTAGGACATCTCGCCATGCGTCAGCGTCGGACCATCTTCGACCACCAGCACTCTCTTCCCACGAATCACCCGTTCATCATCCACGGTAATAGGTGACGACGCCTGGATCACCGTTGCTCTCGGATTGATGGATGCGATATTGCGCAAAACGGTCGTGACATTTTCCGGCGGCGCCGAGTCTACTTTGTTCACCACAACAACGTCTGCTATGCGCAGATTCGTCTCGCCCGGGTAGTACGTCAGTTCGTGACCCGGACGATGAGGATCAACTACCGTAATCGTTAGGTCAGGCTTGAAGAAGGGCATATCGTTATTCCCCCCGTCCCACACGATGATGTCGGCTTCCTTCTCGGCACGCCGCACAATCGCTTCATAATCAACGCCGGCATAGATGATCGTCCCCTCCACGATATGCGGTTCGTATTCCTCCATCTCCTCAACCGTGCATTTGAATTTCTTCAAATCGGCAATCGTCGCAAAACGTTCCACCTCCTGTTGTGTAAGATTGCCATAAGGCATCGGATGGCGAACGGCAACGACCCGTTTTCCTTGCGCACGGAGATAGCTGCAGACTTTGCGTGATGTTTGGCTTTTGCCCGAGCCGGTCCTCACGGCAACGACTGCCACAACCGGTACCTTTGCTTTTACCATCGTGTGGCGCGTTCCGAGCAACTTGAAATCCGCGCCGTGCGCCATCACCAACGATGCTTTGTCCATCACGTAGTTGAACGATACATCGGAGTAGGAGAACACCACCTCATCCACTTCGAAACGCTCAATCAAGCCTACCAGCTCTTCCTCCGGAAAGATGGGGATGCCGTCTGGGTACAACGAACCGGAGAGTTGTGCGGGATATTTTCTTCCATCAATGTTTGGGATTTGAGTAGCAGTAAATGCCACGACTTCAAATTTCTTGTTGGTGCGAAATACCGTATTGAAATTGTGAAAGTCTCGCCCCGCCGCCCCCATAATAATGACTCTTGTTCTTCGCATGATTGGTTCCTCTTTGTTAAGGTTCGTCTATTGCCCGACAACTTCGCTCACTGCAGCTTGAATACGTGTCCCTGCCCGATTCTCGATGGCGTTGTACAGGTGCGGAATATCAGTAATCACCGCCCGTGTGCCGCCGCCTGCAAGATACAACAACGCGGCTTTGACCTTCGGGCCCATACTCCCTTCCGGGAATTGTCCCTCGTTGTAATAGTGCTCAAGTTCTGCCGCCGCGATCAGCTCCAGCGCGCGTTGGGTCGGTTTGAGATAATCAAGGCATACGTGTTCCACCTCGGTGGCAATGGCGAAAATGTCAGCGCCCAATTCCCGCGCCAGTAACGCCGATGTGAGGTCCTTGTCGATCACTGCCTCAACTCCTTTTTCCGTCACGTGGTCGTTGAACACCGGAATGCCGCCTCCTCCCCCTGCAATCACTACCAGACCCCTATCAACGCATGCACGAATCGCTTCTAACTCGACAATCTCCTTCGGCTCAGGCGAGGAGACTGCCCGACGAAATCCGTGCACATCTTCCACCATCGTCCAATGCAACTGGTGCTTGTATCGCTCGGCGAGTTCTTTGGTGTACGAAGGACCGATGGGTTTCGCCGGATGATGGAAGGCTGGGTCATCCTTCTCGACACGCACTTGCGTCACCAAGGAAACAACGGGCACGTGCACACCCATCCGCTGCATCATTTGCCACATGGCATATTGCAAGTAGTATCCAATTTCTCCCTGTGTCGCCGCCACACAGCAATCCAGCGGCATTCGATACGCGTGGTGCGAGGAGCGCTCCGAGCGCATGAGCATCGCTCCCACTTGGGGCCCGTTCCCGTGCGTCAACACCACGCGAAAATTGCGCCGAATCAGTCGAAGCACCACATCAGCAATTTGAATGGCATGATTGAATTGGCGCTCCGCAGTCGGTTCTTCGTCTGCGCCGATCAGCGCATTGCCGCCAACCGCTACCAGGACCAAAGGCATTGACGAAACCGCCATTGGGAAAACTCCATACAAGAGAAACTGGATCCTGCCCGACCGGGCTTGTGTCACTATTTCAACAACGCGTACAAGATTGCTTTCTGCACGTGCACGCGGTTCTCCGCTTCTTCAAACACAACCGATCGCGGAGAGTCAATCACATCGTTTGTCACTTCTTCCCCCCGATGCGCCGGCAAGCAATGCATGAACATCGCATCCCGTCGGGCTTTTGCAAACAACTCTTTGTTCACTTGAAATCGCTTGAACGCCTCGTGTCGCACCTGCGCTTCGCTCTCCTGTCCCATACTTGTCCAGGTGTCGGTATAAATGACGTATGCATCACGTGCCGCCTCCTCGGGGTCATGGGTGATGACGAGTCTTCCACCGCTGATTGAGGCAAGCTCCTGCGCCCTCGTCACCACATCGGGGTTCGGTTCGTAGTGCTCAGGCGTCGCAACATACAACGTCGCGCCTATTTTACCCGCCATCAACATCAACGAATGCGATACGTTGTTGCCGTCGCCCACGTATGCAAGCTTGAGTCGTGTGAAATTCTTGTTGTGCTCGCGAATCGTCAGAAAATCCGCCATCGCCTGACACGGATGTTCGTGATCCGTCAGCCCGTTGATGACGGGAATCGAGGCATAGCGTGCGAACGACATAATAGTCTCTTGGGCAAATGTCCGAATCATCACGGCATTGACCATGCGCTCGAGATTCTTTGCAACGTCATAGAGTGATTCGTGCCTCCCGAAGCCGAGGTCGCCGGGTGGAAAGTCAACACAATTACCACCTAGTTGATCAATGGCGACCGTGAACGACGTGCGTGTGCGCAGTGAGGGTTTCTCGAAAATGAGCGCAAGGATCTTTCCCTTTAGTGCCGTCGTGAACTTCTTCGGGTGATGCTTCATGTCCTCAGCCAACTCAAGCAGAGAGAGAATCTCCGCTTTCGAGAAATCATCCGCTGAAAGCAAGTCTCGTCCATGCAGGGAGTGTACAACTTTAGATTCTTTGGCAGATAAGTGCGCTTGCATAGCTTGTAGGCGATTGTGATGAGATAGGGGACTCTGTGTTGGAGGAGGGTGCAACTCTTATGCCCACCCTGTTCGCTCGAATTTGCCCTCATATCAAGGAGTGCCGCGAGAAAGTTCCTAATCATCGGAATGAGATTATCAGATGTGTGAAATGTTGAAATCTTCTACAAAACTATCATCCTTGAAATCCGATTTAGCCTCACGCAAAGTCGCAAAGCCGCAAAGTCGTTTTGAGAAATTTCTGCAACAACTTGTTCCTCTCTCTCTCTCTCTTTCATTCTTCGCGCCTTCGCGTCTTTGCCTGCCTGCCGCAGGCACGGCGTGAGATTCAATATCGGAATTCAAGCCATCCCTTGACTCTGTTGCAAGGACTTCTTACAATCAATCAGCCTCGGACTCAAGGGTTCGGGGCATATCTCTTACCACTTTAGCGTGGAGCTTCTATGAACACGCTCATAAAACCTCTGTCACTCCTCATCCTCATTTCCACTTCACACCTTTTCGCGCAAGGCTGGCAGTTTGTGGGACCAGACTCAACGAATTGGCAAAATGTTCGGCGGGTTTCAGGAAAGTGGGGTTCACCAACCTCATACAGACTTGCTGCATCTTCCCCCGGAAAAGGCATAGCGATGATGCAGTCCGTCACTCAATGGACGTATCCGTTCCGAGACTGGTACAACGAGTTTTGGGGAACCGGAACGGGGTATGCGTATTTCGAGTTTTCGCGATGGGAGGACACTTTGGGGTTCATCGGCTACGCGAACATGTATGTCGAGCCGGCGTTCTACATTCAACGTACAGGTCCGATGCCGTCTCAGCCAACGCAATCCGGGTGTTGGGTCACACCGTTGAGCATCGTTTTTCCTCCCAACTCCGATTCTGTTGTCTTCGCTTCAGTGTGCGGCATTCACAGAAGCTCGAATCGAGGACGAACATGGGATACGGTGTCGGGATATTCATGGAGCATTAGTCACTCTCAGCTTCTCGCCATTAACGAAACCGCTGGAAACATCTTCTACAAGAGCGACCGGACGACATCATACCGTTTTGCGTTGTATCGCTCGACAAACCGGGGAAGAGCATGGGACTCGATCTTCACTTCGAACATCTCATATGTGTACAACGTCGAGTCGCCGTACACCATGCTCGCCGTCGGTGACACGCTCAACGTCGGAGTGAGGAGTCATCCCAATGACACATCTCGCACAGTGGGCATCTTCCGCTCCACCAATGGGGGCAGAACGTGGTTGCACGCCTATGCGAACAATAGGGTCGTCGGCATTGTGAAGTCGCAGGTCTCTCTCGGCACTCTCTTCGCCGCCTCCGAAGAAGGCATTCTCAAATCCACCGACTTGGGTGCAACGTGGACAATCTACAACAACGCGCTGCCCACGCGACGACTCACGAGCCTCATCATCAGCCCCTATTCCGACACGATGTTCGTCTCGACGGAAACACACGGTGTGCTGAAGGTCTGGAATTTCTTGACTGACGTGAACGAGACTCCGACGCTGCCGGAGTGGACGGAGCTGTTTCAGAATTATCCGAATCCGTTCAATCCAACGACGACGATCGGGTTCAAGGTCCAAAGCTCAGGATTCGTGTCGCTCAAAGTTTTTGATTTGCTTGGAAGAGAAGTTGCAACGCTGGCACATGACGAGATGCAGCCGGGTGAGTATCGCAGGACGTTCGACGCGAGCAACCTTCCGAGCGGAGTTTATTTCTACAAGCTGACTTCCGGCTCATTTACCGACGTGAAAAAACTCATCCTCGCAAAGTAAGAGCGATGGAAACAAAGAAGCACCGTTTCGTCCTTGTGCTGATTCCGACGCTGCTCTTCTCTACCTCATTCGCTGGATGGGAGAAACTGAACAGCGGGATACAGGCTTCGCTCAATTGCATCACAGTCCATCACTCCTCGTCGCTCGGAAAGGTCTGGGCGTGCGGTGACGGCGGCAGGATTTTGTTTTCTTCCAACGGCGGAACCTCATGGGTATTCCAGAACAGCGGAACGTCAGCGAATCTCTATTCCATCACGTTCAAGGAAGTCGCCGGCGGTCCGGTGTTCGCAGCCGGAGCGGGCGGCGTCATTCTCCGCACAACAGATGATGGAGCAACCTGGACCCGCATTCCTTCGGGAACGACGGCAACGTTGCGCGACCACAGCGACTTCGGCTGGATCATCGTCGGCGACAGCGGAATCGTTTTGCGCAGCACGGACAACGGGTTGACATGGGCGAGAAAACCCACGGGTACGACAGTCCGCCTGCATTCCGTTGCAGGTGCATTCTCGCTTTATGCAGTTGGCGACAACGGCACTGTGATCAAGGGATTGAACGGCGGCGAGTCGTGGCAAGTCGTCGCCACGGGCGCGCGTGAGCACCTTCTCGGAGTCCCGCTGTTCGGGCGCTCAGACTTTGCCGTCGGTAGCGGCGGGTTGATTCTGCACAGCTCAAACAACAGCACATCGTGGCAAATCATGCCGTCCAGAACAAACTCCACGCTTCGCTCTGTTGAATTCTCGACCAACAATGCTTCGCTCATCTATGCTGTTGGCGACAATGGCGTCGTTCTCAAAACGACGGATGCGGGAATTTCCTGGAGACGACAGGCAAGTCCGACTAAAGCAAATCTCCGTTCCGTGTTCTTCTATTTGAATGACAGCAACGGATTTGCATGCGGCGATAGCGGTACGATTTTGCGTACGACCGACGGCGGCGGCGGTTTCATTCCCGTCGCCGATTCGCTTGAGGATATGTTTCCGCTCGCTGTTGGCAACCGTTGGGAATACGACGACAGTTGGTATTACAATATTCTTTCTGAACAGGATACGTACACCTCCTTTGCCGGCAGAGCGATCTTAACTGTCATCGGAGCAATTCACAACTCCGATTCGACGCGCTGGATCATGATGGAAGAAACTGAAGGTAGATATTGTCGGAGGGGGTGGCAAGCCGAAACCTGCTACACGGTTAGGGGTTCCACAACGTTCGAGTTGATTGAACTGCATAAGTTTAGACATCGGCTCTACAGAAATCAATGGTACTTTCCAATAAAGGAATCCGTTGTCCCATTCGGTTACGACCTCGCCGATCCCACATATCTCTACCGCTATTGGTATCCCGATTCAGCCACAACGGCAAGAGCCGTCGTCCAGGATGAGAGGATGCTCCTCCCCTCGGTCCAATACTCATTCGTCTTCAAAACAGATTCAGGCGTCGCAGCGATTGACAGCCGCAACCAATACATCACGGGAGTGCAGTACGGTTCGCGTCATCGCATGATAACCTCAACGCTGACGGACGTTGCCGAAAGAAGCTCTGCCGAAAGCCCCTTCGGCTTCAAGCTCATCCGAATCTATCCCAATCCTTTCAACCCAACGACAACGATTGCATTCTCCATTCCTCAGGTATCATTCGTATCGCTCAAAATCTTCGACCTGCTCGGCAGAGAAGTGGCGACGCTCGTGCATGAGGAGATGAGAGCAGGAAGATATGAGCGTACGTTTGACGCACTTCATCATCCGAGCGGAGTGTACTTCTGCCTCCTGCGTGCAGGTCCCGCATCCATGACGAGCAGATTCATTCTCGTGCGTTGAGATTACCGAAGGAGGGAACTATGAAAAGTTTGTGGAATCGTTGTGCCCTCTTCATGCGGTGGGCGTGCTACGGCAGTCTTCTCGTCTCTTCACCATCGTTGCCGCAAATGCGCCTAAAGTCGACTGCGTCATGTTCGACCACAAGCGTCGGCAGAATCCCCATCAACGACCTGGGAACAGGATTTTATCAAGGCTACCAGGGCGGGCTATACCCGGGGGGAATCAACCATCCGCCGCCAGCACACCTCAGCGGAGCGCTTGCGATGGCGGCACAGGTTGTTCCGCGCAATCCTGCCGGCGGTCTTGATCAGGCCAATGGGCGGATCGTACTCGTATCAATTGGAATGTCGAACGCGACCCAAGAATTTTCGGTGTTCAAGTCGCTTGCAGACACTTTTACGGCAAAGAATCCGAGACTCGTCATCGTTGATTGCGCACAAGGCGGACAAACAGCCGCGATCATTTCTAACCCCAACGCGACCTTCTGGACAGTTGTCGATCAACGGTTGGCAAACGCCGGCGTAACACCTCAGCAAGTACAGGTGGCGTGGGTGAAAGAAGCCAATGCTGGACCGCGGGAAGCTTTCCCGCAACATGCTGCCATTCTCGATAGTGAATTTGTGTTGATCGCGCGCATCCTGAAATCGCGCTATCCCAACATCGTGCTCGCATATTGGTCCAGCCGCACCTACGGAGGCTATGCAACATCAACGCTGAACCCTGAGCCGTTTGCGTACGAGTCGGGCTTTGCTGTGAAGTGGACGATCACTCGCCAAATCAACGGTGACACCGCACTCGCCTACATTGGACCCAACGCCCGCGCACCGTGGCTTGGCTGGGGAGCGTATTTGTGGGCAGACGGACTCGTCCCGCGCAGCGATGGCTTGATCTGGCTGTGCGATGATTTCGTACCAAGCGACCGTACGCATCCCTCCACCAGCGGACGCCTCAAGGTCGCTACGATGTTGCTCAACTTCTTCAGCAGGGATACGACTGCGAAGGGATGGTTTCTCCGTCCGACACCGACGGCAATGCGCGACGTCCCATCGCGTGTCCCGACGCGATTTGCTCTGGCGCAGAATGTTCCCAATCCCTTTAACCCCACCACAACAATTGCGTTCTCGATTCCTCAGACATCTTTTGTCTCGCTCAGAATATTTGATCTGCTCGGCAACAAGGTCGCAACGTTGGTGCATGAAGAACTGCAGCCCGGGACATACGAACGATCATTCGACGGTGCCAACCTTGCAAGCGGAGTCTATTTTTATCATCTTAATGCGGGAAGCCGTTCGCAAACGAAGAGACTTTTGCTGCTGAGATGATCAAACGCGTTTTATTTTTTTCTTTTTCCTTTTTCATTTTTCATACTTCCTTTTCCCAGCCACTCGTCCGCCAAGTTGATCCCTTTCCCGTGCAGATCAACGGCAGTGCGACCACACAGCCGTTGGCGGGCGGAGTCAACTCGCCGCTCCACCAATTCGTTGATATTGACACGGACAGCGACTTCGATCTCGTCGTGTTCGACAATGATTTACACATCCAATTCTGGCGGAACGAAGGAACGCGGTTCGTTCACAACTTCAAGCTCCGCACCGGGGCATTTGCCATCCCGGAAATCCTTGTCTGGTTCCGCTTCATAGATTTCGATGGCGACGGACGGATTGACTTTTGTAAGGAAGACGAAAGCGCGAATGGCATCTCCGTGTACAAAAACACCGGCACGCCGCAGCTGCCCCAGTTCACGCTGCTGATTCCTACCCTGCTCGACACAAACGGCGTCCCCATGTATGCCGGCGGCGGCAGTATCCCCACCTTCGCCGACATTGATGCCGACGGGGATCTCGACCTCTTCACGGCAAACCTTACCGGTTCTGTAAATTTTTACAGAAACGTCGGTACACGAACACAACCGCGCTATGCGTTCGCATCGGCGTTTTGGGAGTGCATCATCATCGTCGGCGACTCGTGCTCGGCGGGGTGCACGAATTCCATCGCCGCAACCAAAGTGAGGCAGACGCACAACACCAAGAGGGGTGTATCCTCCCTCCACGGCGCGGCATCCTATACCTTCGCCGACATTGACGGCGAGAACGACCTCGACTTTTTCATCAGCGATTTGTTTTGGTCGGGCGTATTCTTTCTCCGCAATGTTGGCAGGCCCGACAGCGCGGCAATACGCTGCGTGACGAATAGCTTTCCACCGGGCGATTCGGTTTCGACTTCCGGTTTCAATCAAACATCGTTCGTGGACATTGACGGCGACAACGATCTCGACATGTTCGCCGGTGTACTGGCAGGAATCGTGCAGCGTAACGGCTTCTTATTCTACAGAAACCTCGGCAGCAGAACCGCGCACAATCTCCGATTGCAGACGCGCAATTTTCTCTCCGTCATTGACGTTGGGATGAATGCGCGCGCAGCATTCACGGACATTGATGCGGACAACGATCAGGATATGTTCATCGGCAATTTGAACGGCGAACTGGCGCGCTTCACGAATGTCGGCACGCCGACTGCGCCATCGTTCACGCTGACGGATTCCGTCTATCTCAATGTGCAGAACGGCTTCCTCTTCTCACCTGCGTTCGTTGATGTTGATAACGACGGCGACAAGGATCTGCTTGCCGGCATGTTCGACGGCTCGTTGAAATTCTTTCGCAACACGGGCAGTCCGCAGTCACCGCAATTTTCCCGCGTTGCGTTCGTAACAGATACCATCACCGTCGGCGGCGACGCGGCGCCAGCGCTCGTCGACATTGACAACGACGGCGACAAGGATTTGTTCATCGGCAAGCGAAGCGGCTCGATCAGTTTCTACCGCAACACCGGCTCGGTCACGAACTTCGTCCCGACGCTCGTTACCCATCGCTGGCTCGACATCTCTATCGTCAACGAACCGAAGCTCACGCCGGCATTCAGCGACTTCGACGCTGACGGCGATTTTGATTTCTTCTTCGGAACGCAGGAAGGCAAGCTCTACCAGTACGAAAACACCGGAACACCCTCGAATGGTCAGTTCATCTTTCGTACAGATAACTTCGGGCCGATTGCCATGATACAAGATGTCGCCCCGACGTTCATTGACATTGATGGCGACACGGATGCTGATCTGTTCGTGGGAGAGAAAAAAGGGGGCACGCATTTCTACAGAAACAATCGGATCGGAACAGCGGTCGAGGTTGGAAGCGAAACTCCTTCGGAGACGCGGCTATTGCAGAATTATCCGAATCCTTTCAACCCGACGACGACGTTCGAATTGCGGATTGCGGATTTCGGATTTGTTTCCTTGAAGATTTTCGACGTGATGGGGAAAGAAATCGCGACGCTCATTCACCAACCGATGCGCGCTGGTTCATATTCCATACGCTGGGATGCAGGCAACAATCCTGCAGGCGTTTATTTTTGCAGGCTCACAACGGCGCGCACTTCACACACCATCAAGCTGCTGCTCATCAAGTAATCACGAGTTTATCCACGAGATTTTTTTTGGGGCTGCTGACAGTGTACATCGTCCAAAGTCTCTACCGTGCCGCGGTAGGCAGTCTGCGTCGTGGAGAGGTGAGCCGCACCCACCACACCTGCCCTCTTCGCGCGAGCCACGCCGCCACGTACGCCATCAATTGAGCGTCCCGAGCGAACCTGTGACGTCATCACATTCATCGTGACACACCTACGCGCTGCAGCACAACTCTTGCGATTCCGTCCGCGTACCATTGCGCGCCCAACTCCGACGGATGCGGATCGTGAGGGTAAAGAAAATAGCGCTCGAATGGCGGCAACGGCTTCTCACGTTCGTTTTGCAGAACGACGACCTCGTGATGTACAAGCGCCTTGAAACTCTCGAACAACAATCGCTGCTGATCATTCATTTGTACAGTGCCGGCCTGAAAATCCTCGAAGACTGGAACCAGGACGAAAAGAATCGGGATGTTGCTCGAGCGAAGCGTTTGCATGTCTTCGGCGAATTGCTCGTCGTTTCTAAAGTCATTGATGCTCACGCGCGGCATGTGTGGAATTTTTCTCAGTGTAAAATAGGAGTCGCCGTAACGAATGCGATTCAACAGAAACGAAGTCGTGTAGCGCGCAAGACCCGAATGAATATTCTCGTCCTGCAGCTTCTTGAATTGATTGTTCAATTTGTCCACCACCTCGGCGTTCGACTCGACGCCGATCGCTCGATTCAGCACCATGACGTCCTGAACAGAATCCGCATCAGGCGTCGGCGACTGCTGTGCGCTGACGACGATGCG